>NZ_SCMZ01000017.1:0-76609 GCF_005503285.1 Sphingomonas sp. 2SG | reverse complement strand
CTCCCGTCCCCCGCCTGCGCGACCGCCACGACGGCTGGACGCCCGAGCGACAGCGCGCCTTCATCGCCGCGCTCGCCGATTGCGGATCGGTGCGCAGCGCCGCAAGCATGGTCAATATGTCGTCGGAAAGCGCCTATGCCCTGCGTCGCCATCCGCAGGCCGCCGGCTTCCGCGCCGCCTGGCACGCCGCGCAAGGCATGGGCGTGCTGCGCCTCAAGGACGAAGCCTTCGAGCGCGCGATTCACGGCGAACTCGTGCCGGTGATGTCCGCCGGCAAGCTGATGGGCTTCCGTCGCAAGCGCAACGACCGGCTGCTGATGTTCATCCTGCGCCATTATGGCGCGACGCCGGACGACCGCCGCCACACCATCCGCCACATCACCGCGCAGGCCACCGCCGTCGCGATTGCGACGAGCCCCGATGCCGCGGCCCCCGACGCCGCCACCACGCAAGCCGCCGCGCAGGCGACCATCACCGCCGGCACCCCGCCCGCAGCCGATGACGACGCGGCGCACGCCGCGACGCTCGCCGCCTTCGCCGGCGTCCCGCTCGATCCGGCGGCGCAGGCCGAAATCCTCGCCGCGCTCGCCGCCAACGCCGCCCGCGCCCACGCGCTGCCGCCGGAAGACGACCCCGACGTTCCCTATCTCCCGCTCGACGCGGACGGCCACCATCACGCTCTGCTCGAAGGAGTCGGCGACGACCTGCCTCCCCCTTATGCGTCCGGCGAGCCCGAATGGCGCCTGCTTGACGATCCCGCCGCGCTCGACGCGATCGAGGCGGCGACCCGATGCGTCGCTGACGCGAGGATCAGCGGCGACTGGGACCGCGAAAGCGAAAAGCTGTCCGCCGACCGCGCCCGCAAGGCCGACCGCGACGCCCGGCTCGAAGGTGGCTGGGAGGGATATGTGGAGGACTAGGCCGGCTCGACAGTCGATATCCTCGCCGGTTCCGGACGACGATCATCGCTGAAGCCTCCCCCCTCGTCACCCCAGGCTCGACCCGGGGTCCCGCTTCTTCCTGATCGGCAACCGTAAGGGCGTAGCGGGACCCCGGATCAAGTCCGGAGTGACGGATCGAAGGTGTCGAGGTCGCGGCACCAATGAATGCCGATCCGGCCTCGCCATCGTGCGGTGTAAGTGGCGATGCCAGGACTGAAACTGGAGGTCTGGTCTTCGCCGTCGTGACCCGATCACGCGCATCCACTCAAACCGGAACCATCACTCCTCCCGCCCATTGTCGCGAGCGTAACGAGGAGTATGCCATGTTTCGTCCCATCCTGATCGGCGCCGCGCTGATCGCCGCGCCGGTCGTTGCGCAGACCACCCCCACGCCGCCGACCCCGACCGAGCAGCGCGACGATGCCGTCGCGGCCGAGACCGCACCCGAAGTCGCCGCCGCCAATCGTCAGGTCGGCGCCGTGGCGAGCTTCGACAATGGCGCGGTCACCGCGGTCAATGCCGCCAACGAGGCGCGCTATCAGGCGGACGTGCGCCGCTACCGTGCCGCGATGCGCGCACGCCGCCACACGATCGCCGCCGATGCCGCGCTCCAGTCCGATCGCGAGCGCGCCTATGCGATGGCGATGGCCGACTGGCGCGATCAGGTCGCCGCCTGCAAGCGCGGCCGCACCCGCGCATGCCGCATGCCGAGCCCGAACCCCGCCAATTACATGTGATCCTGTCCCGGCTCGAACCGCGACGCCCGACAATGATCGGGCGTCGCGGCTTCGGGCCTAGCTCTCGTCGCCCATGCGCAGCGCGGCGATGAACGCCTCCTGCGGGATGCTGACCGAGCCGTATTCGCGCATCTTCGCCTTGCCCTTCTTCTGCTTGTCGAGCAGCTTGCGCTTGCGGGTGGCGTCGCCGCCATAGCATTTCGCGGTGACGTCCTTGCGCATCGCGCTGATCGTCTCGCGCGCGATCACCTTGCCGCCGATCGCCGCCTGGATCGGGATCTTGAACAAATGGCGCGGGATCAGCTCCTTCAGCCGCTCGACCATGCCGCGGCCGCGCACCTCGGCGGTGCCGCGGTGGACGATCATGCTGAGCGCGTCGACCGGCTCCTCGTTGACGAGGATGCTCATCTTGACGAGGTCGCCCTCGCGATAGCCGATCTGTTGATAGTCGAAGCTGGCATAGCCCTTCGACAGCGATTTCAGCCGGTCGTAGAAGTCGAACACCACTTCGTTGAGCGGCAGTTCGTAGGTCGCCTGCGCGCGCCCGCCGACATAGGTCAGATTCTGCTGGATGCCGCGCCGGTCCTGGCAGAGCTTGAGGATCGAGCCGAGATATTCGTCGGGGACGTAGATCGTCGCATTGATCCACGGCTCGCTGATCGTCTTGATCTTGTTGACGTCGGGCATGTCGGCGGGATTGTGCAGATCGATCTGCGTGATCCCCGCCGGATCGGGATGCGTCAGCTCGATCTGATAGACCACCGACGGCGCGGTGGTGATGAGGTCGAGATCATATTCGCGGGTCAGCCGCTCCTGGATGATCTCGAGGTGGAGCAGGCCGAGGAAGCCGCAGCGGAAGCCGAAGCCGAGCGCCGCCGACGTCTCCATCTCGAAGCTGAAGCTGGCATCGTTGAGGCGCAGCTTGCTGATCGATTCGCGCAGTTTCTCGAAATCGTTGGCATCGACCGGGAACAGGCCGCAGAACACCACCGGCTGGACTTCCTTGAACCCCGGCAGCGCCTCGGCGGCGGGGCGCTTGGTGTCGGTCAGCGTGTCGCCGACGCGCGCCTGCGCGACGTCCTTGATCTGTGCGGTGATGAAGCCGATCTCGCCCGGCCCGAGGTCGGTGAGCTGCTCGATCTTCGGCCGGAAACAGCCGACGCGATCGACCAGATGCGTGGTGCCGGCCTGCATGAAGCTGACCTGCTGCCCCTTCTTCAGCACGCCGGCCATGACGCGGACGAGGATGACGACGCCGAGATACGGATCGTACCAGCTGTCGACCAGCATCGCCTTCAGCGGCGCGGTGGGATCGCCCTTGGGCGGCGGGATGCGCGTGACGATCGCCTCGAGGATCTCGTCGATGCCGATCCCCGATTTGGCGCTGGCCAGCACCGCCTGCGACGCGTCGATGCCGATGACGTCCTCGATCTCCTTGCGCACCTGTTCGGGTTCGGCAGCGGGCAGGTCGATCTTGTTGATGACGGGCACGATTTCATGATCGTGCTCGATCGACTGATAGACGTTGGCGAGCGTCTGCGCCTCGACCCCCTGCGCCGCGTCGACCACCAGCAGCGCACCTTCGCAGGCGGCGAGGCTGCGGCTGACCTCATAGGCGAAGTCGACGTGCCCCGGCGTGTCCATCAGGTTGAGCGTATAGGTCACGCCGTCCTTGGCGGGATAGGACAGGCGCACCGTCTGCGCCTTGATCGTGATCCCGCGTTCCTTCTCGATATCCATGTTATCAAGCACCTGGCTCGACATCTCACGATCGGTCAGCCCTCCTGTCCTTTGGATCAGACGGTCGGCGAGGGTCGACTTGCCATGGTCGATATGCGCGATGATTGAGAAGTTACGGATCGTGTCGGGAGGAGTAGCCATATCGCCACGCGCCTAGCGCACCAGCGGGCCGGGTGCTAGATGCCGACGGCTCCGGGACGCCGATCAAGGGGGCTCCGCGACGACGTCCCGAGCGAGCTGATCGCTTGGGAGGAACAGTGGAAGTGAGAAAGCAGATACTTATCGCCGCATTGGCCGGCGTGGGACTGGTCGTGTCCGGCGTCGCGGACGCGCAGAAGCTGGCCCGCGAGTCGAGCGGGCAGAAGCTCCAGACCAAATTGTCCGCCGAGGTGCCGCATTGCGTGCGCAAGCTCGGCACCCTCTCGATCGCCGACGGCGACGATCCGCACTGGTGGACGCAATACAGCCTCGCCCCGCCTTCCAAGCTGCTCAAGGTGCTCGTCCAGCGGTCGGGCTGCTTCAACCTCGTCGATCGCGGCACCGGCCTCAACGCCGCGCAGATCGAGCGCAACATCGGCGGCAATCTGGGGCTGCAGCGCGGCGCCAACGTCGGCCAAGGCCAGATCAAGGCGGCCGATTACGTGATGGTCGCCGAGATCCAGGGCGCCAACAGCAACGTCAGCGGCAATGCCGTCGCGGGCGTCGCGGGCGGGCTGCTCGGCGGCGCGGTCGGCGGCCTCAAGAGCAAGAAGATGGAGGCGAACACCGTCCTGTCGCTGACCAACGTCCGCACCACCGAGACGCTCGCCACCGAGGAAGGCTATGCCGCCAAGAACAACCTCGCCTTCGGCGGTGGCGGCTTCCTGTCGGTCGCCGGCGCAGCGGGCGGCGGCTATGACAATACCGAGATCGGCCGGATCGTGACCTTGTCCTTCATCCAGGCCTATTCGAAGCTGGTCACCGGGCTCGGCCTCGTCACCCCGGGCGACGCCGGCACCGCACAGGCCGCTCCCGCCAAGACCTTCACCGCGCAGGCGCCGGTCGCGCTGCGCGAGAGCGGGCTCGCGTCGAGCAAGGTGCTGCGGACGCTGCCGACCGGCGCGATCGTCTACCCGACCGGCAAGAAGGACGGCCTGTGGTGGGAAGTCGCCGACGAGAACGACAACGTCGGCTGGGTGCTCAACACCAAGCTCGCCCCGTCGAGCTGATGCGCGGGGGGACGGCCCGCCACGTGGCAGGCCGTCCCCTCAATCGCGGCTCAGCGCCTCGATCGCGCGCAGCGCGTTGAGGTAGCGCGTCGAGCCCTGCCCCGACACCAGCGCCCAGCGCACGCCGCGCTCCTCCAGCACCGCCTTGCTCAGCTCGAAGAAGCGCCGCCGCGCCGCTTCGCCGCCGAACATCCGCGTGCCGTCGTCCTCCCACGGCAGGTCGATGTCGAACAGCAGATAGATGTCGGCGGTGTTGCTCCACGTCGCGAACCATGCGTCGCGCCGCCGGAACATCATGTCCGCCCACACCGCGGTCATCAGCGGATCGGTGTCCATGATCACCGGATAGCTGCGCTCGGCGAGTGCATGGCGGACCTTGGCATCGTGGCCCTTCCCGATCTCGACGAGGTCGGCCATCGTCAGATCGGTGCCGAACGCCTCGCAATAGGCGCGGCCGAACTCGGCGACGCAGGGCACGCCGCCGAAATGCTGCGCCAGCCGCGGCATCATCGTCGACTTGCCGGTACTCTCCGGCCCGTGCAGACAGATCGAACGCAACGTCATGCCAATGCCATCCTGCCCTGCCGCCCGCGTGCGCGCCGCCAATCGATCAGCCCCCATATCGAAAGGCCGAGCAGCACCAGATACAGGCCGGTGGTGAACATCAATCCCTTGGCGGCATAGAGCGGCACGCTGGCGACATCGACCGCGATCCACACCCACCAGCTCTCGATCGCGCGCCGCGCCTGCATCACCTGCGCCGCGACCGAGGCGATCGCGATGCCGCCGTCCCACCATGGATAGGAGGCATCGGTATAACGGTGCATCAGCGTGCCCCAGACCAGGCAGGCGACGATGCCGCCACCCAGCCACGTCACGCGCGTCGCCGGATCGAGCCGCTCGACCACCACCTCGCCCGCATCTGCTCGGCTACGCGCCCAATTGGCCCAGCCATAAAGATTGGCGGCGAAGAAGAAGCCCTGCAGCAGCGCGTCGCTGTAGAGATTCGCGCCGACGAACACCCAGCCGTAGATCGCCACCGCCGCGAGCGCGACCGGATAGTTCCACACGCTGCGCGCCGCGACCAGCGCGACGTTGACGATGACGAGTGCGGCGGCAAGCGCTTCGACCATATTCACCGGCTCTGCCTAGGACGTTGCACGCGGATTTCGCAAGGGTGCGATTCCGGCGCTTGCATCCGCTATCCGGCGTGGGTATAGGCGCGCCTCCAAGCACGGACGGACCCTTTCCAAGGGCCCCGGACGTACTCCGTCGGGGAGTAGCTCAGCCTGGTAGAGCACTGTCTTCGGGAGGCAGGGGCCGGAGGTTCGAATCCTCTCTTCCCGACCATTATATCCGCCGCGGCTCCCGCCGTGGCACATGCACCCATAGCTCAGCTGGATAGAGCATCAGACTACGAATCTGAGGGTCGGGCGTTCGAATCGCTCTGGGTGCACCATTTTTCAAATCATGCCGGAGCCACGATCGTGGTGGACAAGAGCTGGGGCACGCCCTCGCCATCGGCGGACTTCCGCGTCCGCAGCAATCTCACCCTCGAACAACGCGCGGCCGAACGCGCCGCCGCCCGAGAGGCGCGGGCACGCGAGCGTGCCGGCGACACCGAACAGCGCTTGAAGGAACGGCTCGCCAGCCGCGAGGCCGAGATGCGCGAGCGCGAACAGGCCCGCGAAGCCCGCCGCGAGGAGGAACAGCGACTGGCGGAAGGCGATCCCCATGCCGCCGCCGCACAGCGCCGCCGCGGCTCGGGCCGCAAGGACGTGGTGCGCGAACAACGCGATACGCGCGGCTATGCCACGGTGGTCGATATCGCCCGGATGCGCGAGCTGGCGAAGCGCGGCGCCTCGCTCACCGGCCTCGCCGGCGCCTTCGGAATTTCGGTGGAAGCGGTCGAGGAGGCGCTCGCAGAAAGCGACTGACGCTCCCCGCCCGGCCGATCAGCCGGCGCGCTGGCGACGGTAGGCGATACGGTAGGCGATGATGTGGACGATCAGGCTCAGCACGTAACACCTCGGCAATGCCGCAGGGGTGCGGCTCATTGGCGCGCCTATGTGCCCCGCTGCCCGCGTGCACAAATGCAACCTCGGTCGTCCCGGTTGCAGCGCGAACAATCGTCCTAACCGGCGGCGGCGACCCATTCGGCCAGCGACAATTCGCCGGTCGGCCGAATCTCCGCCTGCATGCTGTTCGCCATGATCTCCAGCGCCCAGCGCGTCCGCGCATCATGGTCGCCCGCCACCCCGTCGGACGGCACCCATAGATCATATTGCCGCATATGCGCGTCGGCAGCGGTGAACAGCACGCAGATGTCGGCGGCGACCCCGGTGAGCACCAGCCGGCTCGCGCCCAGTTGCGGCAGAAGCACCGGCAGGTTGGTCGCGTAGAAACCGGAAAACTGCGGCTTGATGATGAAATAGTCGGTGTCGCGCGGTCGCAGCGCCTCGGTCAGCGCCTGCCCCAGCGATGCGCGCGACAGCGTCTCCTCGATCAGCTTGTCGCGATCGGAATGCCATTGCCCGTCGTTGTCGTTGACGTAAATCACCGGCACGCCGGCAGCGTCCGCCGCGTCGCGCAGCGCGAGGATCGGCGCGATCGTCGCCTCCGCCGATTCCTTCAGCCGATCGCCGCCGTCGAAGTCGAGTGCGTTGATCATGTCGATGATGATGAGCGCGGTATGCCCCGCGGCGGGAGGAAGCTGCTGTTGCGCCATGCAACATCCGTAACGCTTTTGCCGCGGCGGCGCCTTGATCTGTAATGCGTTTGGAACGAAACGGGATCATGGCCGATGGCGAAACGCCTCCTCAGCGAAAGGTGATCCATGTCGACATGGACGCTTTCTACGCGTCGGTGGAGCAGCGCGACGATCCGACGTTGCGCGGCAAGCCGGTCGCGGTCGGCGGATCGCGCGCGCGCGGCGTCGTCGCCGCGGCGAGCTACGAGGCGCGGGCGTTCGGCGTGCGATCGGCGATGCCGTCGGTCACCGCATTGCGCCGCTGCCCCGACCTCGTCTTCGTCCGGCCGCGCTTCGACGTCTATCACGCCGTCTCGCAGCAGATCCGCGCGATCTTCGCCGATTACAGCGACGCGATCGAGCCTTTGTCGCTCGACGAGGCCTATCTCGACGTCACCACCGACGTACGCGGACTCGGCTCGGCGAGCGCGATCGCCGAGGAGATCCGCGCCCGCATCCGCGCCGATACCGGCCTCACCGCCTCGGCCGGAGTGAGCTACAACAAATTCATCGCCAAGCTTGCCTCCGACCAGAACAAGCCCGACGGGCTCTGCGTCATCCCGCCGCACAAGGGCGCGGCGTTCGTCGCCTCTCTACCGGTCAAGCGCTTCCACGGCGTGGGACCGGTCACCGCCAAGCGGATGGAGCAGCTCGGCATCCTCACCGGCGCCGACCTGCGCGACCGCCCCCTGCCCTTCCTCCAGGCGCATTTCGGTTCCTACGCCGACTATCTGTTCGCAGCGGCGCGCGGCGTCGATCATCGCCCGGTGCGCGCCCACCGCGAGGCCAAATCGGTCGGTGCCGAGCGGACGTTCGAGACCAATCTCTCCGCGCGCGACGAGCTGCACGCCGCGCTCGCCCGCGTCGCCGAGGCGGCCTGGGTGCGGATCGAACGATCGGGGGTGCGGGGCCGGACGGTGACGCTGAAGCTCCGCCACGCCGACTTCCGCACGATGACGCGGGCCCGATCGCTCGCGCTGCCGGTGACCAGCGAGGCCGACTTTCTGCGCATCGGCGACGAACTGCTCGACGCACAGCTGCCGGTGCCCGACGGCGTGCGGCTGCTCGGCCTGACGCTGTCGGGCATCCTGCGCGACGCCGCCGACGCGGAGGAGGTTCAGCCCAGCCTGCCGCTGTGAGCGCGGATCACCGCCCACCCGGCGGCAGATTGGTCTCGAGGTAGCGCGTCATCAGCGAATAGAGGTGCAGGCTGGTGCCCGGCTTCTCGTAGATGCCGTGCGTGCGGTCCGGATAGGCCATCATCGTGAAGGGCTTGTTGGCGGCGATCAGCCGATCCTCGAGCTGTTCGAGATTCTGGTAATGGACGTTGTCGTCGCCGGTGCCGTGGATGACGAGCAGATTGCCCGTCAGCCCCGTAGCATAGGTGATGGGCGACCCCGCCTTGTAGCCCGCTTCATTGTCCGCCGGCAGACCCATGTACCGCTCCTGATAGACGGTGTCGTAGAGCATCTGGTCGGAGACGGCGGCGACGGCGATGCCGGTCTTGAACAGCTCGGGGAAGCGGAACATCGCGTGCAACGTGCTCGATCCGCCGCCGCTCCAGCCCCAGATGCCGATCCGCGCCGGATCGATATAGGGCCGCTCGGCGATCAGCTTGCGGACACCGGCGGCATAATCCTCCGGCCCGACGACGCCGAGCCGGCGATAGATGCTCTTGCGCCAGTCGCGTCCCCGCGGCGTGTTGGTGCCGCGCGGATCGATGCTGGCGACGATGTAGCCGCGCTCGGCGAGCATGCGATGCCACAAGGCGGTATTGCCGCCCCAGGCGTCGGCGACCGTCTGTCCCCAGGGTTCGCCATAGACCTGGAACAGCACCGGATAGCGTTTGGCGGGATCGAAGCCCGCCGGCTTCATGATCCAGGCGTCGACCGACACCCCCTTGCCGAGATCGAGCCGGGTGAACTCGGTCGGCCCGAGCGGCTCGTGCGCGATCTCGTCCTGCAAGGCGGCGTTGCGGGCGAGCACGCGCACGGGGGCCTGCGTGGTGAGGTCGATCATCTCGGTCACCGGCGCGCGGTCGATCGCCGAGACGGTGTGCCGCGCCCAATGCGCGCCGGGGGCGATGTCATAGCCGTGCGTCCCCGCCTGCCCCGCCGGCGTCACCCGCTCGACCCGCGGCTTGCCGGTCAGCGTGGCGCGATAGAGGTAGCGCTGCGTCGGATTGTCCGGCGAGGCGGTGAACCACGCCCAGCCCTGCGTCTCGTCCACGCGCAGCAGGCTGACGACGTCGAACCTGCCGGGGGTGCGCAGGCTCGGCGCCTTGCCGTCGGCAGCGGCGACGTACAGATGCCGCCAGCCGTCGCGCTCGCTCAGCCAGGTGAAGCGCTTGCCGCCGTCGAGCCAGGTCGGATCGCCATTGGCCTCGACCCATGCGGCGTCGCGTTCGACGAACACCGGCCGCGTCGTTCCGCTGGCGGGATCGGCGAGCAGCAGCCGATAGGTGTTCTGCAGCCGGTTGGCATATTGCAGGAACAGCTTGCCGCTGGTCCCCGCCCAGCTCATCTGCGGCACGTAATTCTGGCGCGGATCGCCGGTCAGGCCGATCCATCGCGTCGCGCCGCTCGCCACGTCGATCGTGCCGACGCGCACCGCCGAATTGGTGGTGCCGACCTTGGGATATTGCAGCGGGATCGGCCGGGAATATTGCCCCACCGTGTTGCTGATCATGTAGAAGGTGCCGACCCCGGACGTGTCGAACCGCCAGAAGGCGATCGTCTTGGAATCCGGGCTCCACGACCATGCCTTGCGGAGGTAGAACTCCTCTTCATACACCCAGTCGCCGAGGCCGTTGACGATCAGGTCGCTGCCGTCGCGGGTGAGCTGCCGCGGCGGCGCATCGCCCGCGCTCGGCTCGACGTACAGATTGTTGGCGCGGACATAGGCGATGCGGCTGCCGTCGGGCGAGAAGTCCGCGTACATCAGGCTGGCGGGCGGCGCATCGCCGCCGATCCGGCGCAGCGTTTTGGCGGCGACATCGAACAGCCAATAGTCGCCGAGCGCCCGGGTGCGGCGAAAGCGCGTGCCGTTGGTGAAGATCAACAGCCGTTTGCCGTCCGCAGACCAGGCATAGCTCTGGATCGCGATCGGCTTGCCCGTTGCCGGCACGACGAGGTCGCCTGCCGCGACCAGCACGGTGCGCGTGTTGCGCGCGACGTCGTAGCGGACGAGGTCGGTGCCGTCGGCGACCGCATTGGACGGCTCGATCGCGTCATAGCCCTTGCCATCGGCGGTCCATTCGCCGCCCTCGACGCGATCCATCGGGATCGCCTTGTCGCCGAAGATGCGCTCCAGCGTCAGCGGCGTCGATTGCGCCGCCGCGGGCACGGGTTGCGACATCGTGGCGAGGCCGGCGAGGATCAGGGCATTGCGCATCGTCTTCAGACTTCCCCATCTGCTGTTTGCGAGATGGTATCGCACGATCCCGCCCCCGTATACGATCGTCAGATCCGCACCGCCCTTGCCCCGCCGCCCGCTTTCCGCTAACGGCCGCCGCTTCCACGCTTTGGCTGGATGCTTGCGGGAGGGCGGAGACGCCCGCTCGGACCGCTAAACTTGAAACGAGAGTGACATGGCAAAGAAGATCACAGGTTACATTAACCTGCAGGTTCCTGCAGGCGACGCCAAGCCCGCCCCGCCGATCGGCCCGGCCCTCGGTCAGCGCGGCGTCAACATCATGGAATTCTGCAAGGCGTTCAACGCGCAGACGACCGACATGGACAAGGGCACGCCGCTGCCCACCAAGATCACCGTCTATGCCGACCGTTCGTTCAGCTTCGAGATCAAGACGCCGCCGGCGTCGTTCCTGATCAAGAAGGCCGCCGGCCTGAAGTCGGGTTCGAAGGAGCCGGGCAAGGTCGTCGCGGGCAAGATCGCGCGCAGCAAGCTGACCGAGATCGCCCAGACCAAGATGAAGGATCTGAACGCCAACGACATCGAGGCTGCGACCAAGATCATCGAAGGCTCCGCCCGCGCGATGGGCCTCGAAGTGACGGAGGGCTGAGATCATGGCCAAGCTGACCAAGAAGCAGAAGTCCAACGCCGTGAACCCTGAGACGCTGCACGGCGTCGACCAGGCGATCGCGCTGGCCAAGCAGAACGCCACCGCCAAGTTCGACGAGACCATCGAGGTCGCGCTGAACCTGGGCGTCGATCCGCGCCACGCCGACCAGATGGTCCGCGGCGTCGTCACGCTGCCCGCCGGCACCGGCAAGACCGTCCGCGTCGGCGTCTTCGCCCGCGGCGCGAAGGCCGAGGAGGCTCTGGCCGCCGGTGCCGACGTCGTCGGTGCGGAAGACCTGATGGAGACGATCCAGGGTGGCACGATCGATTTCGATCGCTGCATCGCGACCCCGGACATGATGGGCGTCGTCGGTCGCCTCGGTAAGGTGCTCGGCCCCAAGGGCCTGATGCCGAACCCGAAGCTCGGCACCGTGACGATGAACGTCGCCGAAGCGGTCAAGGCCGCCAAGGGCGGTCAGGTCGAGTATCGCGTCGAGAAGGCTGGCATCATCCACTCGGGGATCGGCAAGGCGTCGTTCACGCAGGAAGACCTGCGTCGCAACTTCGACGCGCTGGTCGACGCCGTGGTGCGTGCCAAGCCGTCGGGCGCCAAGGGCAAGTATGTCCGCAAGGTCGCCGTCAGCTCGACGATGGGCCCGGGCATCCGCGTCGACACCACCGAGGTCGCAGGCGCCTAAGCCTTTCGCGCCACGCGAATACGAAAAGGGCCGGGAGCAATCCCGGCCCTTTTTGTTGGTGCGGATAGGTATCCAAATTGCTTGGTCGGCCCGGACTGAACCTAGGTGGGATCGACATTCATTGGCGCGGTGACTTCGCACATTCAATCCGTCACCCCGGACTTGATCCGGGGTCCCGCTATCGACTCCATGGTTGCCGAGCAGGGTGAAGTGGCCCCCCGGGTCAAGCCCGGGGTGACGGAAGTGCAAACAAGCGTATGTACCCCGGCGAAGGCCGGGGCCCAGTTGGGAAGGCGGCGGTACGTCGTCGCCAACCTCCACCCAACTGGGCCCCGGCCTTCGCAGGGGGATAGCCTTGACGGGTATCGGGCCGACTTTCGCCAAAGCCTCGACCGAGCCCGGGGCCCACCGGGACGCGGGAGCACGGTAGAGGCTCATGCCATTCGTCCCGCCACAGGGCGGACTCCGGACCATGGCTAGACCTCTACTAAAGCCACCCAGTGCTCCTGCGAAAGCAGGAGCCCAGGAGTCTCGAACGCCATAAGACGTTATTTTACTTGGCTCTGGGCTCCTGCTTTCGCAGGAGCACTAGGCTGACCTACCAGTAGTCCGGACTTTCGCAGAGGCCTCGAACACGTCCGGGTGACAGGCATAAGCGAGCCTACGCCGGAAAATCCGCCCCCAGCGCCTGCTCGCGCAGGCCCTCGATCTCCGCGAGCCGCTCCTTGAGCTTGGCGGTCACCGCCTCGAAGCCGAACTTGCCGAGCACCAGATGGCGCGGCGGCGTGTCCGCCTCAGCGGCGGCGATGATCGCCTCGCCCGCACGCACCGGGTCGCCGGCCTGTTCGCCGCTGATCTGCTTGGTCGATTCCATCCGCTTGCCCGCGGTCTCGGCATAATCCGCGATCCGCACCGGCGTCTGCTGCAGCGACCGGCCCGCCCAATCGGTGCGGAACGGTCCCGGCTCGACGCAGGTCACCGCGATGCCGAGCGGCCCGACCTCGGCGGCGAGACTGTCCGACCAGCCCTCCACGGCATGTTTGGACGCCGCATAATAGCCCGATCCCGGAAATCCGATCAGCCCGGCGACCGAGGTGAAGTTGATGACGTGACCGGCCCGCTGCGCGCGCATGCCGGGCAGCACCGCGCGGGTCAGCGCGAACAGGCCGAAGACGTTGGTGTCGAATTGCGCGCGGATCGCCCCCTCCTCGCCTTCCTCGACGCTCGCCTGATAGCCGTAGCCGGCGTTGTTCACGAGCACGTCGATACGCCCGAACCGCTCCTGCGCCGCCGCGACCGCCGCACGCACCTGTCCGGCGTCGTTGACGTCGAGCGCGAGCGCCAGCGCGCGATCCCCGGCGCCCTCGACCAGATCGGCGACCCGCGCCGCATCGCGCGCGGTGACGACGACGCGCCAGCCACGGTCGAGGACGAGACGCGCTAGATCGCGGCCGAAGCCGGTGGAACAGCCGGTGATGAACCAGACGGGGGCGGATGGCAGCGTCATGATCGGAAAGCCTTGGACCAAGGGAAAGGATCGAACATCGGCAATGCCGCAGCCCGGTCCCGGTTCCTCGCCACGATCAGTTTCCGGCGGCGCTTCCCGTCGCATCGGCCCCGCCCGCCAGCGCCGCGCCCACCGCCGCGAATGGCCGCGACAGCACCGACCCGACCTCCTGCGCCGCAAACAGCGCCGCGGCACCGACCGCCGCGATCAGCACGACGAACTGGAATGCCGAGGCGAAACGCCGGCTCTGCGCCTCGCGCTCGGCAGCCGGCACGCGGCGGACCGCGCGGCGGTCGTCGTCGCCCGCATCGCTCCGCTGCGGCTTGTGCGCCGGCGGCTGAGCGGTGACGATACCCTGGATATCGATCGGGTCCTGCGTCCGCACCCCGAAGAAGGCGCCCTTCTGCCAGACCACGCGGCCGACGACGATATGATGGATGCGGCGGATCTCGATCACCGTTCCCGGCCGGCAGACCGGGCTGGACGATGCGAGCAGGCCGCGTGACGACATGTTGTGGATGACGACGTCGGTCCAGTCGGCGCCGGCGCGCATCCGGGCGCGGACCATCACCTTCACGCGCGGTTCCCGCGTCTTCATCGCTGGGACCGATGAATCGGAAAGGAGGCGGACGCGGGCATGAGCGTCGTTATGCCCCCGAAACCTTAAACGTCCGTAATCGACAAATCCGTTTTCGACCAAGACGGTGCCGCGCAGGATCGGGGCGCGGCACCCGACGGATCACAGGCCGATGATGCCGCCGTCGCTCTTGGTGATGACGATCGTCGCCGAGCGCGGCCGGCCGCTGCCGGTGCCGCTCGCCTGGCTCTGCGGCCAGTTGCTGGTGAGGTTCGACGGGCCGCCGCCCTCGCCGGGATGCTGGATATTGACGAAGATCGAACGGCCGTCGGGCGTCGAATCGATGCCGGTGATCTCGCATTCCTTCGGCCCGACCAGGAAGCGCTTGAGCGCGGTCCCCGGCGCCTTGCCGATGCGGGTGGTCTGCGACGCGGTCTGGCCGCCGAGGCTGTTGGTAAAGGTGCGCGTGCCGCCGTCGCCGACCGTGCCGGGGATCGCGGCGAGCAGCATGCAATTGGTCACGTCGGTATAGGCGCCGTCGTCGGTCTCGATCCACAGCAAAGGCGTGCCCTGCCCCGCGACGTTGCTCGGCCGCGCGAACCACAGGCCGTCGGGCGAGGAGAAATCGTTGGTGGCGTCGAGGTTGGACAGGTTGATGTTCGCCGGGTTGAGATCGCTGCCCGCGCCGAAGGCATAGATGTCCCAGGCGAAGGTCAGCGCCTCGCTGCTGTCGCCGGTCTCGCGCAGGCGGATGACATGGCCGTTGGGATTGCCGTTGCTCGCCCCGCCATTGGTCTTGGGGTCGCTATAGGCGCGCGGGTTGGCGGCATCGGTGGTGGCCACGGTGCGCGAGGAATTGTTGGTCAGCGTCAGGTACATCTCGCCGGTCACCGGATTGACCGCGGTCCATTCCGGCCGGTCCATCCTCGTCGCGCCGAGCGCGTCGCCGGCCAGCCGGGCGTGGGTCAGCACGTCAGCCTGATCGGCGAAGGCATAAGCGCTGTTGGCGCCGGTCAGCGGCCCCTGGCCGAACACCAGCGGCAACCACTGGCCGCTGCCGTCGGCGTTGAACTTGCCGACGTAGAGCGTGCCGGTGTCGAGATATTTGTCGCCGATCGCGAGCCGGTTGGTCGCGCTCGCATCCGCCGCCGACCAGGTCGCCGACGAGACGAACTTGTAGACATATTCGTTCTGCGCGTCGTCGCCCATGTAGAAGGCGGGGCGCACGCCGGCGATCGTCCGGCCAATCACGCAACCTTCGTGGTTCATGCGGCCGAGCGCGGTGCGCTTGCGCGGCGTCGAGGCGGGATCGAACGGGTCGATCTCGACCACCCAGCCATATTGGTTGGGCTCGTTGCGGAAGTCGCCGGTGCCGTTGGCGGCCTTGGTCGCGTCGACCGTGGCGTTGAACTTGGCGATGCGGGTGTCGCCGGCCGCCGGCGCGGCGGCGGTCGCCCAATTGTAATTGCCCGCCTTCTGCGCGTCGTTGCTGCCGGTGTTGAGCCCGTAGCGGCTGAACGCGACGACCGATTTGGCGCCGAGTGCGGCGGTGCGACGGGCGTTGTCGCCGGCCTCTCGGCGGAAATAGCCGGCCCAATTCTCTTCGTTGGTCAGATAGGTGTTCCACGGCATCGTGCCGTTGGCGCAATTGTTGATCGTGCCGCGCGCCGCGACGCCGGTCGGCGAGTAAGCGGTGAACAGCAGCGCACTGCCCTTCACGGGGCCGGAGACGTCCATCGGCGTGAACGGGGTGATGCGGCGGTTGAGGCTGCTGCTGTTGACGTAGCTCCAGCCGCTGGTGCCGCGGTTGATCTCGATCACGCTGACGCCGTGCGCCTCGATCTCCTTGAGCACCTCGGCAGTCGGACGGACGCCGCCCGTGGTCGTCGGCCCGTTGGGATGCAGATAGCTTTGCGTGATATTCTCGTGGTTGAGCACGAGCAGGCCGCGGCTGCTGTTGGTCGGATCGGGTGCGGTGCCGGTCGCGGCGAGGCCGAAGAAGCTCATGCCGTCGTGATGGTCGCCGGCGCGTGCCGAGAAGGTCGTGTCGCTGCCGTCGTTGGCATAGGCACCGACGCTGCCGTTGATCGGATCGCCCAGCCGGTAGAGCACGGTGACCTGATAGCCCGACGGCACCGCAACGACGTCGGCGAGGCTCTTCGGCACCGCGGTGAAGTCGAGCGTCGCGGGCGCGACGGTGACGGTCGTGTCGGCGATCGAGCGGATGCCGTCGGTCGAGGTGCTGGTGAACTGGAAGGCGAGCGGCGTCGCGGCGGTCACTGCCGGTGCGGTGAAGCTGGCGGTCCCGCTCGTCGCGTTGGTAAGGCTGACGATCGGACCGCTGGTCTGCGTCCATGCGGTCGAGGCGGACTTGCCGCTGGTCACCGTGCCGGTGAGCGTCACGGTCTTGCCGGCCGAGGTGGTGATCGCGCCGCCGGCGGTGACCGTGGTCGCGCGGCGCTCGTCGTCCTGATCGCAGCCGGCGAGCATGCCGGCGCCGAACACCGCCGCGGTCATCGCCGAGATGCCGCCGCGCAACGTCTGGCGGCGTGAATAGCGGCTGGCGATCAGCTCGCCGATATGCGGATTGGCGCTGACGTTGGTGTCGATGTCGCCATCGTCATAGCCGATGGTGGACAGGCTCTGGATCGTCATGATGGTTCCCCCGCTGCGCGGCGAACTGCCGCTATGCCGCTGTCTTTGGCCGCGAAAAGCGGCAGCGGGGTTGCAGCGGGGTGACGGGAAGATGAAGTTCAGATGACGTGAAGATGACACCCCTAAATCCTCCCCCTGGCGGGGGAGGAATTTCTGCCCAACTCCCGCACGTCGAACCACCGGCGGGTGGAGCGATGCCGGACGAGTCTTGACTCCGCCCCGCATTCCACTAGAGGCACGCGCTTGCCGGTGGGTTCGCCCGTCGCGCATCCGTCCAAGACAGCAGGTGCCGCGGATTTGCCGCTGCTTAATGTCCTGCCGAGACGGGGACAGGAATTCGACGATCGGTTCGCCTCGCTGCGCGCCGGTCTGCCGCCCTTCACGGGTGCCTTCCCCATCGATGGACAACCCCGGCGGGGTTTTCCCCTCCGGTTTGTAACCGGGAGGGTCGCTTCGTGCGGCGCTCTCAAAACGTGGAGAATGGCATGGATCGTGCTCAAAAGGCCGCGGCCGTTGCCGAGTTGAATCGCACCTTTTCCGAAGTCGGCGTGGTAGTCGTTACCCGCAACAACGGAATGACGGTTGCACAGTCCACCCGACTGCGCAACGCGATGCGTGATGCCGGCGCGACCTACAAGGTCTCGAAGAACAAGCTTGCCAAGATCGCACTCGATGGCACCGATTACGGCTCTGTGGGCGACCTGCTCACCGGCCCGGTCGGCCTCGCCACCTCGATCGACCCCGTCGCCGCAGCCAAGGTTGCGGTCGAATTCGCGAAGACGAACGACAAGTTCGAAATCGTCGGCGGTGCGATGGGTGCGACCTCTCTCGACGTTGCCGGCGTGCAAGCGCTCGCCACCCTGCCCTCGCTGGATGAACTCCGGGCGAAGATCGTCGGCCTCATCGTTGCCCCGGCAACGAAGCTCGCGACCATCACCCAGGCTCCCGCGGCGCAGATCGCGCGCGTGCTGTCGGCCTACGCCGAGAAGGAAGCCGCCTGAACCTCAGGCGCTTGCGGACAAGCGATTTTCAACTGACACTTGGGGCCGTCGGCCCCAGCATATGAAGGAACTATCATGGCAGACCTGAACGCGCTGGTTGACCAGCTGAGCGAACTGACCGTCCTCGAGGCCGCCGAGCTCTCGAAGCTGCTCGAAGAGAAGTGGGGCGTTTCGGCCGCCGCTGCGGTTGCGGCGCCTGCCGCCGGCGGCGCCGGTGCAGCGGCTCCGGCCGCCGAAGAGAAGACCGAGTTCGACGTGATCCTCACCGGCGACGGTGGCAAGAAGATCAACGTCATCAAGGAAGTCCGCGCCATCACCGGTCTCGGCCTGACCGAAGCCAAGGCGCTCGTCGAAGGCGCGCCGAAGGCCGTCAAGGAAGGCGTGAACAAGGACGAGGCCGAGAAGGTCAAGAAGCAGCTCGAAGACGCCGGCGCGACCGTCGAGCTCAAGTAAGCCGCAGCGGAGGGTCGGCCAGCACGCTGCCCCCCCCTCCGCAAGGCCTGGCCGGTCTCCGGTCGGCCAGCGACAGGACAAGGGCGGCCCCCGCAAGGAGGCCGCCCTTTTTCGTATCCGCGCCCGCTGCGGTCAGCCGCGTCGGCGCGCCCGCCACGCGCCCGTACCGATCCCGTGCACCGCCCCCTCGCCGGCATGCGCCGCGTCGATCGCCGCGTTGAGCTTCATCAGATCGGCCTGCGCCGACAGCGACTTGATCGTGCCGACGACGCCGGCGAGCTGCGTCATCATCTCCTGCACCGCCGCGGTCTTGGCCTCGAGCGCCGACTGGAAGCGCTGCTGCTCGTCGAGCCGCTCGGCGACCGCGCGGTCGAGCCGCACCTGCCGCGAGACGTCGCTGGCGATCGCAACGATGCGCAACGGCCGCCCCGTCGCATCGGACACGGGCGTATAGCTCGCCTGCAGCCAGCATTCCTCGCCGTCGCGGGCGCGCCAGCAATGGACGCCGCTGTCGATCTCGCCGCCGGCCATCCGCGCCCAGAAGGCGGCATAGCCGGTCGACGCCACATAGGCGGGGTCGCAGAAGCTGCGATGATGCCGCCCGACGACATCCTCCAGCCGATAGCCGGTCACCGCGAGGAACCGCTCGTTCGCATGCAGCACCACGCCGTCGGGCGCGAACTCGACCACCGCCTGGCTGCGGTCGAGCGCCGCGAGCCGCGCGCTACGCTCGGCATCGCTGCGCCGGCGATCGGTGACGTCGGTCGCGACCTTGACGAAACCACAGACCGCGCCGTCGTCGTCGGTCAGCGGATCATAAGCGGCATGCAGGCGGACCTCGCGGCCGTCCTTGGTGATGCGCGTGCATTCGCCAGAGACCGCGCGGCCGCGTTCCAGATCATGCCACAGCCGCCGATAGCCCGGCGACGCCAGTTCCTGCGCCGAGCAGAACACGCGGTGATGCAAACCCTGCATCTCCGCCAGGCCATAGCCCATCGTCGTGCAGAACCGCTCGCTCGCCCAGATGACGTGACCGACATGGTCGAACTGGACGACGTTGGTCGCACGGCACACCGCTGCCCAGATCTCGGCACCATGACGTTCGGCAGCCATATATTCTCCTGGCCCATAATCGGACCAAAGTGGACACGCCGTCAGCCGTTACCCGCTCCCGACCATTATGCAACCCGCGCGAATCATCGTTCCACCGCAACCGCATAGGGACGAACGCCGAGCGCGTCGTACATTCGGGCGGGCTGGTCGAACCAGAACGGGACCAGTTTGGCGGAATCGACGCGCTCGACGCCGACCGCGAAGGCCGCCGCACTCTGCCCCTCGCTGCCGCCCGCATCGTAGAGCAAATTGACCGCCACGACCGGCACGAACATCGCCCGCCCCCCGGCTTCCAGCGGCCGGATCTCGGCGCGCGGCAGCGCGGCGACGATCCGTACCCGCCGCGTCTCGCCCGGCGCGAGCGCGAACGGCGGCACCGCGGTACGGCCGACCGGCGCCGCGAATACCGCCGCCACGTCGCCCTCCTGCCCCGGACCGGCGCCGGTCAGCGCGACGCCGACGCGGATCGCCGTCGCGGGCACGGCGCCGATGTTGCGCACCTCCAGCTCCGCTTCGACGGTGGCGCTGAGCAGGTTGAGCCCGGCGCGACGTGGATGCAGCGCCAGCGTCAGCCGTGCGCGGTCGACCGGCGGCTCGGGCGCGAGCATCGCCGGCTGCGGCGCTGCCGGTGCCGGTGCCGGTGCCGGCACAGGTGCCGGGGGGCGCGGGCGAGGCGTCGGATCGACAGCCACGACCTCCGCAGGCTGCTCGCTCGCGCGGCGCCGCAACAGCCACCAGCCGACTGCAGCGGCGATCGCCAGCAGCGCCGCCCCGCCCAGCCACCAGCCCGTGGCGGACTGCGACGAAGGCGTCGCCGCATCGACGGGGACGGCCGATGGCGTCGCGACCGGAACCGGGGCCGGCGCGCTCGTCGCGATCGGTGACGGCTCAGCCGCCGGCGTCGGCGCTGCCGTCACCGGCGTCGCGCTGGGAGCCGGTGTCGGCGTCGGGCTCGGCGTCGGCGTGGCGCGTGGCGTCGGCGTGGCGGTCGGGCGCGGCGTGGGACGCGCGGCGGGGGTTGCGGTCGCCCGCGGCGTCGGCGTCACCACCGGCGCCGGGCTCGGCTGCGGCGCTGGCGTCGGCTGCGGAATCGGGGTTTGCTGCGACGGCGTCAGGCTGAAATTGTCCAGCCCCGGAATCGTCTGCGGCGCGGTCGTGTTCGACGTCTGCGCCACGCCGGGAGCCGCAGCCGCGCCCGCCACCAAAAGGGCGACCGCGCTGAGCCGCGCGCCCCGCTTCATGTTCATGTACCCTGATCTCACCCAATACGCTTGCGCGCTCCTTAGTGAACGGTTCACGACCGCCACCCTCGCTGCGACGAACCGCCCCCGTATGACGACGGGGCGAAGCCATGCGATGCCCGAAGGGTGGATACACCCCCTTTGACAGCGTCCACACCTGCGCCTATATCCGCGTCTCACCACAGCTTTCGGGACATGATGCGCCGTCGCGCAGTGCATCGTACGGATAGAGGGTTCTGGTTCATAGACGCCGAAGGCCGACGCACTGCGATGCGCTCGGCTTTTTTGCGTCGCACCTCGCGTCCCGCTCCGGGGGTTCCCGGGCACGATATTCCGGCCGACGCCCGTTTCCGACGGGCCGGCCACGACTGAGGGCATAACACCATGGCCAGCAAGGCGATCCAGGGCAGCACCGCGAAGCGGCGCATCCGCAAGATCTTCGGGGACATCCACGAAGTCATCCAGATGCCGAACCTGATCGAGGTTCAGCGCGAGAGCTACGAGCAGTTCCTCCGTTCGGACAAGAGCACCGGCCACGTGTCGGGCCTCGAAAAGACGCTGCGCAGCGTCTTCCCGATCCAGGATTTCGCCGGCACCGCCTATCTCGATTTCGACGACTATGTTCTCGAGCCGCCGAAGTTCGACGTCGAGGAATGCCGCCAGCGTGGCATCACCTATGCCGCGCCGATGCGCGTCACCCTGCGCCTGACCGCGTTCGAGGTCGATCCGGATACGGAGGCCAAGTCGGTCATCGATATCAAGGAGCAGGACGTCTACATGGGCGACATGCCGCTCATGACCGAGAACGGCACCTTCTTCATCAACGGCACCGAGCGCGTCATCGTCAGCCAGATGCACCGGTCGCCGGGCGTGCTGTTCGACCATGACCGCGGCAAGACCCATGCCTCGGGCAAGTATCTGTTCGCCGCGCGTGTCATCCCCTATCGCGGTTCGTGGCTCGACTTCGAGTTCGACGCCAAGGACATCGTCAACGTCCGTATCGACCGCAAGCGCAAGCTGCCGGTGACGGCGCTGCTCTATGCGCTCGGCATGACCAGCGAGGACATCCTCAATTATTTCTACAACCGCGTCACCTATGTGCGCGGCCAGGGCGGCTGGATCATCCCGTTCGCGCCGGAGAACTGGCGTGGCGTCAAACCGCTGTTCGACATCGTCGACGCCTCATCGGGCGAGGTGGTGTTCGCCGCGCAGCAGAAGATCAGCCCGCGTGCCGCCAACAAGGCGGCCAAGGACGGCCTCACCCAGCTGCTGATCCCGACCGAAGAGATCTTCGGCCGCTATTCGGCCTATGACCTCATCAACGAGACGACGGGCGAGATCTACGTCGAGGCCGGCGACGAGATCGGCGCCGAGAATCTCGAGGCACTCGACAAGGCGGGCATCGACACGATCGAGCTGCTCGACATCGACCATGTCTCGACCGGCGCGTGGATCCGCAACACGCTCAAGGCCGACAAGGCCGAAGAGCGCGAGCAGGCGCTCAGCGACATCTATCGCGTCATGCGCCCCGGCGAGCCGCCGACGCTCGAGACCGCCGAAGCGCTGTTCGCCGGCCTGTTCTTCGATCCGGACCGCTACGATCTGTCGGCGGTGGGTCGCGTCAAGCTCAACATGCGCCTCGACCTCGACTGCCCGGATACGGTGACGACGCTGCGCAGCGAGGACATCCTCGCCGTCATCAAGACGCTCGTCGGCCTGAAGGACGGCAAGGGCGAGATCGACGATATCGACAACCTCGGCAACCGCCGCGTGCGGTCGGTCGGCGAGCTGCTCGAGAACCAGTATCGCGTCGGCCTGCTCCGCATGGAGCGCGCCGTGAAGGAGCGCATGTCGTCCGTCGACGTGTCGACGGTGATGCCGAACGACCTCATCAACGCCAAGCCGGCGGTCGCCGCGGTGCGCGAATTCTTCGGCTCGTCGCAGCTGTCGCAGTTCATGGACCAGACCAACCCGCTGTCCGAAGTGACGCATAAGCGTCGCGTATCGGCACTCGGACCGGGCGGTCTGACGCGTGAGCGTGCGGGCTTCGAGGTCCGCGACGTTCACCCGACGCATTACGGCCGCATCTGCCCGATCGAGACGCCGGAAGGCCCGAACATCGGCCTGATCAACAGCCTCGCCTCGTTCAGCCGCGTCAACAAATACGGCTTCATCGAGACGCCGTACCGCAAGGTCGTCGACCACAAGGTCACCGACGACGTGGTGTATCTGTCGGCGATGGAAGAGGCCAAGCACACGATCGCGCAGGCCTCGGCAGAGCTGGGGCCGGACAAGGGCTTCACCGAGGAGCTGGTGTCGTCGCGTCAGGCGGGCGAGTTCCTGATGGCGCTCCCCGACAACGTCACGCTGATGGACGTCAGCCCCAAGCAGCTGGTGTCGGTCGCCGCGTCGCTTATTCCGTTCCTGGAAAACGACGACGCCAACCGCGCGCTGATGGGCTCGAACATGCAGCGTCAGGCCGTGCCGCTGGTCAAGGCGGAAGCGCCGTTCGTCGGCACCGGCATGGAAGAGACGGTCGCCCGTGACTCGGGCGCCGCGATCGCCGCCAAGCGCGCCGGCATCGTCGACCAGGTCGACGCCAGCCGCATCGTCGTGCGCGCCACCGGCGAGGTCGATTCGGCCAAGTCGGGCGTCGACATCTACACGCTGATGAAGTTCCAGCGCTCGAACCAGTCGACCTGCATCAACCAGCGCCCGCTGGTGAAGGTGGGCGACGTGGTCAACGCCGGCGACGTCATCGCCGACGGCCCGTCGACCGAGTTCGGCGAGCTGGCGCTGGGCCGCAACGCGCTCGTCGCGTTCATGCCCTGGAACGGCTACAACTATGAGGATTCGATCCTCATCAGCGAGCGGATCGTGAAGGACGACGTGTTCACGTCGATCCATATCGACGAGTTCGAGGTGATGGCCCGCGACACGAAGCTCGGGCCGGAGGACATCACGCGCGACATCCCCAACGTCGGTGAGGAAGCCCTGCGCAACCTCGACGAGGCGGGCATCGTCTACGTCGGCGCCGAGGTCGAGCCGGGCGACATCCTCGTCGGCAAGATCACGCCGAAGGGCGAGAGCCCGATGACGCCGGAAGAGAAGCTCCTCCGCGCCATCTTCGGCGAGAAGGCGTCCGACGTCCGCGACACCTCGCTGCGTCTGCCGCCGGGCGTTGCCGGCACGATCGTCGACGTCCGCGTCTTCAATCGTCACGGCATCGACAAGGACGAGCGCGCGATGGCGATCGAGCGCGAGGAGATCGAGCGCCTGAAGAAGGACTCGGACGACGAGCGCACCATCCTCAACCGCGCGACCTGGTCGCGTCTGCGCGAGATGCTGCTCGATCAGGTCGCCACGGCGGTGCCGAAGGGCCTGAAGAAGGGCGCGACGATCGACATGGACCTGCTCGACAGCGTCGACCGCCACGAATGGTGGAAGTTCGCGGTCGCCGACGACAAGGTCCAGGGCGATCTGGAAGCCGTCAAGCAGCAGTATGACGAAGCCGCCAAGCGGATCACGGACAAGTTCCACGATCGTCGCGAGAAGCTGGAGCGTGGCGACGAGCTGCCGCCCGGCGTGCTCAAGATGGTCAAGGTCTTCGTCGCGGTGAAGCGCAAGCTGCAGCCGGGCGACAAGATGGCCGGCCGTCACGGCAACAAGGGCGTCATCAGCCGCATCCTGCCGCAGGAGGACATGCCGTTCCTCGCCGACGGGACGCCGGTCGATCTGGTGCTCAACCCGCTGGGCGTGCCGTCGCGCATGAACGTCGGGCAGATCTTCGAAACGCATCTCGGCTGGGCCGCCCGCAATCTGGGCATGCAGGTCGCGACCGCGCTCGAGGACTGGCGCGAGGCCAACCCCGATGCCAAGGCGGGCGAGATGCCCGACGCGGTCCGGTCGCGCCTCGTGGAAGTCTATGGCGATCACTATGCCGAGGACATCCAGAGCCGCGAGCCCGAGGAGATCGTCGAGCTGGTCAAGAACATCCGGACCGGCATCCCGATGGGCACCCCGGTGTTCGACGGCGCCCGCGAGAGCGACGTGTCGGCGATGCTGGAGCTGGCGGGTCTCGACACGTCGGGCCAGTCGGAGCTGTTCGACGGCCGCACCGGCGACAAGTTCGACCGCAAGGTGACGGTGGGCATCATCTACATGCTCAAGCTGCACCATCTCGTGGATGACAAGATCCACGCCCGGTCGATCGGGCCGTACAGCCTCGTCACCCAGCAGCCGCTGGGCGGCAAGGCGCAGTTCGGCGGCCAGCGCTTCGGTGAGATGGAGGTCTGGGCCTTGCAGGCATACGGCGCCGCCTACACCTTGCAGGAGATGCTGACGGTGAAGTCCGACGACGTCGTCGGCCGCACCAAGGTCTATGAGGCGATCGTCAAGGGCGACGACACGTTCGAGGCCGGCATCCCCGAGAGCTTCAACGTGCTCGTCAAGGAAATGCGCTCGCTGGGTCTCAACGTCGATCTCAAGACGATGCAGGACCAGGTCGACGAGGACGGCATCGCGATCGCCGCGGAGTAAGCCACCACTCTCCCTCTCCCGTCGGGAGAGGGAGGGAGCGGCCGTAGGCCGCGGAAGGGTGAGGACGGTTCGCTGCCCTGCCCTCACCTTCCCACCAGCTTCGCTGGCGGGCCCCTTCCTCTCCCGCTGGGAGAGGAGAAAAGAATTCTGAGAGGTTCATCCCCATGAACGAACTGACCAACTTCGCGAACCCGATCGCAAAGCCCGAGACCTTCGACCAGATCCAGATCGGCATTGCCTCGCCCGACAAGATCCGTTCGTGGTCGTTCGGCGAGATTAAGAAGCCCGAAACCATCAACTATCGCACGTTCAAGCCCGAGCGTGACGGCCTGTTCTGCGCGCGCATCTTCGGTCCGATCAAGGATTACGAATGCCTGTGCGGCAAGTACAAGCGCATGAAGTATAAGGGCATCGTCTGCGAGAAGTGCGGCGTCGAGGTCACCGTCTCGAAGGTTCGCCGCGAGCGGATGGGCCATATCGAGCTCGCCGCCCCGGTCGCGCACATCTGGTTCCTGAAATCGCTGCCCAGCCGCATCGGCCTGCTGCTCGACATGCAGCTCAAGCAGCTCGAGCGCGTGCTGTATTTCGAGGCGTATATCGTCATCGAGCCGGGCCTGACCCCGCTTGAGAAGTTCCAGCTGATGACCGAGGACGAGCTCCTCGAGGCGCAGGACCAGTACGGTGAGGACGCGTTCTCGGCCGGCATCGGTGCTGAGGCCGTGCGCATCATGCTCGAAAGCCTCGACCTCGAAGGCGAGAAGGTCGCGCTGCTCGAAGAGCTGGCAACGACCAAGTCGGAGCTGAAGCCCAAGAAGATCATCAAGCGCCTCAAGGTCGTCGAGAGCTTCCTCGAATCGGGCAACCGTCCCGAGTGGATGATCCTCGAAGTCGTGCCGGTCATCCCGCCCGAGCTGCGCCCGCTGGTGCCGCTGGACGGCGGTCGCTTCGCGACCTCTGATCTCAACGATCTGTATCGCCGCGTCATCAACCGCAACAACCGCCTGAAGCGCCTGATGGAGCTGCGCGCGCCGGACATCATCGTCCGCAACGAAAAGCGCATGCTGCAGGAGGCGGTCGACGCTTTGTTCGACAACGGCCGTCGCGGTCGCACGATCACGGGCGCCAACAAGCGTCCGCTGAAGTCGCTGTCCGACATGCTGAAGGGCAAGCAGGGCCGCTTCCGCCAAAATCTTCTCGGCAAGCGCGTCGACTATTCGGGCCGTTCGGTCATCGTTACCGGTCCCGAGCTCAAGCTGCACCAGTGCGGCCTGCCGAAGAAGATGGCGCTCGAGCTGTTCAAGCCGTTCATCTACGCGCGCCTCGACGCCAAGGGTCTGTCCATGACCCTGAAGCAGGCGAAGAAGTGGGTCGAGAAGGAGCGCAAGGAAGTCTGGGACATCCTGGACGAGGTAATCCGCGAGCATCCCGTGATGCTCAACCGCGCACCGACGCTCCACCGTCTCGGCATCCAGGCGTTCGAGCCGGTGCTGATCGAGGGCAAGGCGATCCAGCTTCACCCGCTGGTCTGCTCGGCGTTCAACGCCGACTTCGACGGCGACCAGATGGCCGTGCACGTCCCGCTGTCGCTGGAAGCGCAGCTCGAAGCGCGCGTCCTGATGATGTCGACCAACAACATCCTGTCGCCCGCCAACGGCAAGCCGATCATCGTGCCGTCGCAGGACATGGTGCTGGGCCTCTATTATCTGTCGATGATGAAGGAAGGCGAGCCGGGCGAAGGCATGCTGCTCGGCGACATGGCCGAGGTGCATCAGGCGCTCAACGCAGGTGCGGTGACGCTGCACACCAAGATCATCAGCCGCGTTCCGCAGACCGATGAGGCTGGCAAGCAGTACCTCAAGCGCTACGAGACGACGCCGGGCCGCATGCTGCTGGGTGAAACCCTGCCGCACAGCCACAAGGTGCCGTTCGAGACCGTCAACCGCCTCCTCACCAAGAAGGACGTCGGCGACGTGATCGACGAGGTCTATCGTCACACCGGCCAGAAGGAGACCGTGCTGTTCGCCGACGCGATCATGGCACTGGGCTTCCGTCACGCATTCCGCGCTGGCATCTCGTTCGGCAAGGACGACATGATCATCGCGCCGGACAAGGACAAGCTGGTCGACGAGACGCGCGATCAGGTGAAGGACTTCGAGCAGCAGTATCAGGACGGCCTGATCACGCAGCAGGAGAAGTACAACAAGGTGATCGACGCCTGGAGCCGTTGCGGCGACCAGGTCGCGAACTCGATGATGAACGAGATCAAGGCTGTCCGTCACTATGAAGACGGTCCCAACAAGGGCCGCGAGAAGGACATCAACTCGATCTACATGATGGCCCACTCGGGTGCCCGTGGCTCGCAGGCGCAGATCAAGCAGCTCGCCGGCATGCGCGGCCTGATGGCCAAGCCGTCGGGCGAGATCATCGAGACGCCGATCATCTCGAACTTCAAGGAAGGCCTGACCGTCCTCGAATATTTCAACTCGACCCACGGCGCCCGCAAGGGCCTCGCGGACACCGCGTTGAAGACGGCGAACTCGGGGTATCTCACCCGCCGTCTCGTCGACGTGTCGCAGGATTGCGTCATCGTTGAGGAGGATTGCGGCACCGAACGCGCGCTGGAGATGAAGGCGATCGTGCAGGGCGGTTCGACGATCGCCTCGCTTGGCGAGCGCATCCTCGGCCGCACGACGGCGGAGGACGTGGTCGACGCCAAGACCGGCGAGGTCATCATCCCGACGGGCACGCTGCTCGACGAGGCGATGATCACGCAGATCGAGAAGATCGGCATCCAGGGGATGAAGATCCGCTCGCCGCTGGTCTGCGAGAGCAAGATCGGCGTCTGCGGCAAGTGCTACGGGCGTGACCTCGCCCGCGGTACGCCGGTCAACATCGGCGAGGCGGTCGGCGTCATCGCCGCCCAGTCGATCGGTGAGCCCGGCACGCAGCTGACGATGCGTACGTTCCACATCGGCGGCGCGGCGCAGCTCAACGAGCAGTCGAACCTGGAGGCACCGGTCGACGGTACCGCCCAGTTCCGCGACCT
Organism: Sphingomonas sp. 2SG; assembly: GCF_005503285.1. Lineage (NCBI taxonomy): Bacteria > Pseudomonadati > Pseudomonadota > Alphaproteobacteria > Sphingomonadales > Sphingomonadaceae > Sphingomonas > Sphingomonas sp. 2SG. Next base: position 48,384 of record NZ_SCMZ01000017.1, on the reverse strand, counting down.
GCGCCTCATCGTCGACCAGCGTGGTCGCCGCGTGACGCTGTCGCGCTCGGGCGAAATCGCGATCCTCGACATGGACGGCCGCGAGCTGTCGACGCATCGTATCCCCTACGGCGCCTATGTGATGTTCGACGACGGCCACATGCTGTCGAAGGGCGATCGCATGGCGGAGTGGGATCCGTTCACCATGCCCGTCATCACCGAGAATTCGGGCATCGTGAAGTACGTCGACCTGACCGAGGGCAAGACGCTCACCGAGCAGACCGACGAAGCGACCGGTATCGCCCAGCGCGTCGTCATCGAATATCGCACCTCGACCAAGTCGAAGGAGGATCTGCGTCCGCGCCTGACCCTCACGACCTCGGAAGACGGCGAAGCGGCGCGCTACATGCTCGCGGCCGGTGCGGTGCTCTCGGTCGACGACAATGCCCAGGTCCAGGCCGGCGACGTTCTCGCCCGTGTCAGCCGCGAGTCCGCCAAGACCCGCGACATCACCGGCGGTCTGCCGCGCGTCGCCGAACTGTTCGAGGCGCGCATCCCCAAGGAAGCGGCGATCATCGCCAAGGTTTCCGGCCGGGTCGTGTTCGGCAAGGACTATAAGGCGAAGCGCAAGATCGGCATCCAGCCCGAGGATGGCGGCGACGTCGTCGAGTATCTGGTGCCGAAGTCGAAGGTGATCGACGTTCAGGAAGGCGACTACGTCAAGCGTGGCGACAATCTGATCGGCGGTTCGCCCAACCCGCACGACATTCTGGAGACGATGGGGATCGAGCCGCTGGCCGAATATCTCGTCAGCGAAATCCAGGAAGTCTATCGACTGCAGGGCGTGAAGATCAACGACAAGCACATCGAGACGATCGTTCGTCAGATGCTGCAGAAGGTCGAGATCACCGACGGCGGCGACACCACGCTGCTGAAGGGCGAGCAGGTCGATCGCGAGGAAATGGACGCGACCAACGAGAAGCTGGAGAAGAACCAGCAGCCGGCACAGGGCAAGCCTGTCCTGCTCGGCATCACCAAGGCGTCGCTGCAGACCCGCAGCTTCATCTCGGCGGCGTCGTTCCAGGAGACCACCCGCGTCCTCACCGAGGCGGCGGTCCAGGGCAAGCAGGACACGCTGATGGGTCTCAAGGAGAACGTCATCGTCGGTCGCCTGATCCCGGCGGGTACGGGTGCGGGCATGAACCGCCTGCGGGTCGCGGCGTCGTCGCGCGATGCGGCGATGCGCGTCCAGCAGCGTGCGATGGCCGCAGCGATCGTCGCCCCGGCCTCGGCCGCCGAACTCCGCGCCGCCGAGGCGCTGCGCTCGAAGCGTGAGGACGTCGGCACGGGCTCCGACCCGCTCGCCGAGGTCGTCCCCTCCGGCGACGGCAGCGACGAGGCCGCCGGCGAGTATCTGAACCAGGAGTGATCTCCCGGTTCGGGCTCCGGCTCGACTGAATGAAGAGCCGCCGTCCGGGCAACCGGGCGGCGGTTTTTCGTTGGGGTGGCGAGGATCGGCGAGCGTGACGATCTGGCCGCCGCCCCCCGCAGTATCCAATCGGACGATCCGCGATCGATACGGCGATATGCCGGCAAGGCATGTAAGACGCTGCCCATGCTGGGGCCGATCAGAACTATTCGCCTGAAAGTCGTATCGTTCGAAACTAACTATAGCACACGGCAATGTGCCGGCCCGATGACGACGAGCAAGAGCCGCATTGATCGATATCAAGGTTTGCGACTCGCCTAACGGTGGTACCGAGTCTTGATACCGTGCGGCGTCATGCCGACCTCGACTGCTAACGCGAAACGAAACGCCGCCCGGTGTGCCGTTCGGCGATTATTAGTTGCAGATGCGAGCGGACACTTCTCGACGCGCAACAAAAACTTGCACCACTATGGTCATGTTCCGAGTTATATCGTATATGATAATGAAGGCGGTGCTGATCATCCGCCGCGGATCACGGATACGGTGCCCCTGATATGACCTCGCAGTCGCAGCCTCTCGAAACGTTGGAAGCCCTGCTGAGCCAGGCATGCCAGATCGCCGATGCGCTGGGTCTGGACCTCGCCGCCATCCGCATCGAAGAGGCGCTGATGGTCGCGCGCGACCCCTGCGGCAGCAATCCGCTGTGGCAGGATTCCTGGGGCACGATGAGCGTCCTCAACTAAGCGGCGCGCCTGCCACCGGCAGGCGGCGTTCAGGCCCTCGCGGGGTCTTTCGCGACGTCGGTGACACGCACCGTCTCGCCTGCCGACGCCGTATCGCCGGGCATCGTCCGCGCGATCGTCTCGAAAGCGCCGTTGCGGATGCGGATCTCGTTGAAGGCGGGCGGCGAATTGCGCACCCGCTTCGACAGCGTGCCCGCGCCGATCATCCGGATCGTCCGGCCGGCGCGCTCGACGGGTACGTCGAACGGATCGTGGACGTGGCCCGACATCACCGCGTCCGCGCCCGCCTCGGCAAGCGCGGTCAACGCGCTGTCGCCATGCCGGGTGCTCGCCGTCCCCTTGGTGCCCCCTTCGATCAGCGGATGATGCGCGGCGACGAAGATCAGCCGATCCTTGGGCGCCGCAGCGATCATCGCCAGCGCCTTGCGCAGCGAGCCGGCGCTCACCCGCCCCTTCGACCAGTTCCAGCGCCATTGCGCCCGCGCCGTCGTCTTGAGCGGCACGATCGTCACCCCCGGCAAATCGAGCTCGCGCTCGATCATCTTCTCCACCGCGGCATAACGCTGATACGGGGCCAGTAGCCGGCGGAACGGGTCCCAATAATAGGGTATGTCGTGGTTGCCGACCTCCAAGGTCACCGGGACGCCCAGGCTGCGCAGCCAGTCGCCGCCACGCTGGAATTCGCCACGCGTCGCGCGCATCGTAAGATCGCCGGTCATGATCACCGCATCGGGCCGCTCGGCCGCGACGCGTTCGCCGAACCAGGCGATCGCGTCGGGATCTTCGGCACCGAAATGAACGTCGCTGACGTGGAATAATCTGATCATGGTGCCCGAACGCTGCTGCCGCCCGAAGGCTGCTAATCCCGATCGTCGTTCCGGCACAAGTTCGGCGCTCAGGCACTATCGTATTGATTTGTATCAACACACGTTAATTTGTAATGCGCCATGGGTCGGATCATGTCGGACTGACGAGTTACAACGGTGACAATGGCGATTCCTCTCGAGACCGACCCGACCCTGGACCTCACGGTCTGCGATCGCGAACCGATCCACATCCCCGGTGCTATCCAGCCCCATGGCCTGTTGCTCGTCGCCGCGGCAGGTGGCGAGCATCAGGTGCTCGCCGGCGCCGGCGCGATCGAGGCGCGGCTGGCCGCGGACTGGCAGGGACGCCGATTGTCCGACCTGCTCGGGCAGGACGTCGCGCCGCTGCTCGATCATCTGCCCGGCGGCCTCGACACGGTCGGCCAGCTCCCGGTCGAGGGGATCGGCGAGCGCTTTGTCGCCACGCTGCACCGCACCGGTACGCATCTGCTCGTCGAGCTCGAACCCGTCGCCGACGAGCCGACCTCGGTGGCGACGACGCTCGGCTGGCTCGACGCGGTCGCCGGGAGCTTCGAGCGCGCCGCCGATCTGCAGACGCTCTACGATCGCGCGGCCAGCGCCTTCCGCCGCCTGACCGGCTTCGACCGGGTCATGATCTACCGCTTTCTCGACGACGACGCGGGACAGGTCGTGGCGGAGGATCGCGACCCGGCGCTGGAGACCTTCCGCAACCATCGCTTCCCCGCGTCGGACATTCCCCGCCAGGCACGCGCGCTCTACGTCCGCAACCGGACGCGGGTGATCCCGACGATCGACTATGATCCGGCGCCGCTGCGCCCGGCCGGCTTCGCGCAGCTCGATCTCAGCGACATCGCGGTGCGCCACGTCTCGCCGGTCCATCTGCAATATCTACGCAATATGGGAGTCGAGGCGTCGGCGTCGATTTCGATCGTCAAGGACGGCCTGCTGTGGGGCCTCGTCGCCTGCCATCACAACGGCCCGCGCCGCTTGCCGCCCGATGTACGCAGCACCGGTGCGACGCTCGCCAGCGGCCTCGCCCGCCAGATCCGCGCCAAGGAAGAGGCTGCGGCCTATCGCGAGCGGCTTGCGCTGCGCGTCGCCGAGGATTCGGTCGTGCCGCGACTGAACAGCGAAGAGCCGCTGCGCGCCGCGATCGTCGCGGTGAAGGACGAATTGTGCGCGATGCTCCATGCCGACGGCTTCGCGATGATCGCCGGCGATCAGGTCGAACGATTCGGCCGCTGCCCCGACGATGACGTGCTGGTCGGTATCGCCCGCTGGGTGCGCGAACGCGGCGGCGAGCCGATCGCGACGCACGAGCTCGGCGCGCTGTTGCCGATCGCGCGCGGGCACGAGCAGACGGCGAGCGGCCTGCTCGCGGTACCGCTGCACGAGGAGGATGCGATCCTGCTCTGGCTGCGCGCCGAGACGATCGAGACGATCGAATGGGCGGGCAATCCGCACAAGTCGGTCGCGGTCGAGCCCGGCGCGATGCTGACCCCGCGTGCCTCCTTCGCCGTCTATACCGAGACGGTGAGCGGCCGCTCGCAGCGTTGGACGCTCGAACAGATCGAGGCGGGCCATCGCCTGCGCCGTCGCTTCCACGAAGCGCGCCAGCACCTTCAGGTCCGCATCCTCAACCGCGAATATCATCGCGCCTTGGCGGAGAAGGACGCGCTGCTCGCACAGAAGGACGTCCTGATGAAGGAGGTCAACCATCGCGTGCAGAACAGCCTGCAACTGGTCGCCTCCTTCCTCCGCCTGCAAGCCAAGACCGCCAACAGCACCGTCGTCGCCGATCATCTGGCGGAAGCGCAGGCGCGCCTCGCCGCGGTGGCGCTGGTCCATCGCCGGTTGTACCGCGACGATCAGGTCGAGAGCGTCGACCTGTCGCGCTACATCGAAGAGCTGATCGCCGACATGCGTGTCTCGCTGGGTGCGGAATGGGGCCGGCACATCAAGCTCGATCTCGCGCCGGTGCTGGTGCCCACCGATCGCGCGGTCAACATCGGGCTGATCCTCACCGAGCTGGTCATCAACGCCACCAAATATGCCTATGGCGGCGCCGCCGGCCCGGTGGTGATCGCGCTCGAACAGCATGGCGGCAAGCTGCGGCTGATCGTCGCCGACGACGGCCGCGGCAAGGGCGACGGCGAAGGGTTCGGCAGCCGGATGATGGATGCCATGGTCCAGCGCCTGTCCGGCATCATCGAATTCGGCGACAATGCGCCCGGTCTCCGCGCGATCATGACGGCACCCATCGCAGAAGTCTGACGATCACTGCGGGACGTTGCTATCGACGAGATGCCGAAATCTAAGGAAAACTTTACGGCCATTTGCTAGGACGGACGCGACATCGGCCATCGCGGAACGCCTGCAATGATTTTAACTTGGTATTACAAAGCGATGCGCCAAAGCCGTCGCCGCTGATGGCGATCGTGGCGGCACATGGTTCGCGATGGGCGCGGCTGACGGCATGGTGGGGCAACGGTCCCGCCGCCGCCACCGCCGCCGCGCCCGCAGCCCCGCCGGTGGCGGAACCGCTGGTGACCAGCGTCCGGCGCGCCGCGGCGCGCGAGACGTTCGCCCGCATCGGCGCCTTCCTCGACGCGCACGATTTCGCGCCGACGGTGGATCACTTCCACGTCGCCCGCTGCTACATCCTCGGGGAAGACATCGCGCTGACCCGCGCGGTCGACGATCATATCCGCGAACACGGCCGCCTCGACGCCGCCTTCCTCGCCCGGCCGGTGGTCCGCGAGCTGCTCGGCCCGCTGCATCCCGAGCGCATCGCCGAACTGGCCGACGCGCTCGCCGCGCGGCTGGCGGAATCGGAAACCGCCTTCCGCCAGGGGCAGGCGGCCGCCTCCGACTATGAAAGCGCCCTCATCGCCGAAGCCGCGGCGGTCGGCGCCGATCGCGACGGCGACGCCGACGGCACGATCAAACGCCTGCTCGCGCTCACCAACGAGTCCATCGCCCGCACCCGCCAGCTCGCCGACCAGCTGCGCGAGACGCATCGCGAAACCAACCGCCTGCGTCGCAATCTGCAGGAGGCGCGACGCGCGGCGGACGAGGATCATCTCACCGGCCTGCCCAATCGCCGCTGCTACGACCGCCGGCTCGTCGCGCTGGTCGCGTCGCGCCAGCCGGGGTCGGACCATTGCATCGCGCTCTGCGACGTCGACGACTTCAAGGCGATCAACGACCGCCACGGTCACGAGACCGGCGACCGCGTGCTCAAGCTCGTCGCGCGCAAGCTGACCGCCGGGCTCGGTGCCAAGGTGCTCGTCGCACGCCACGGCGGCGAGGAATTCGCCTGCCTGTTCGAGGATTGCCGCCCCGATCATGCTTTTGCGGCGCTCGACCGGGTGCGCGGCAAACTCGGCGCGCGCAGCCTGATCGACCAGAATTCGGGCGACGGCATCGGTCGCCTCACCTTTTCCGCCGGGATCGCGATGCTCGGTGACGACGTCGCCGCGACGATGCGCGCCGCCGACGCCGCCCTCTACAGCGCCAAGCGCGCCGGCAAGGACCGCATCGTCATCGCCTGAGTTCGTCTGCGCGCGCTTAACCACCCATCCGTGTCGTCTTTTGCGCAGGCCGTGCTAAGATAGCGTCATGCATCGCCCGATCTCCTGCCGTTCGTCCGGAGCGGGTCCGCATCGCGGTCGCGCGTCGCCGTCCCGGGATGATGCATTACCCAGTTTCGGCTTGCGTGGCGGGGCGTCCCGCCCCATGCGCCCCCCGCCCTCTACGAAAGGTTTCTTATGGTAGCCTGGTTCCAGGCGCTGATGCCGAAGCAAGGTCGGTTCTTCGATCAGTTCGAGGCGCATGCCGCCACGCTGGTCGCCGGTGCCGACGCCTTGCAGAAGCTGTTCAGCGGCGACGGTGCGATCGCGGTCCATATCGCCGAGATCGTCGACCGCGAGCATGAGGCGGACGATATCACCCGCGACGTGCTGCAGGATGTCCGCCGCGTCTTCGTCACCCCGTTCGACCGGTCGGCGATCACCGACCTGATCGGCGTCATGGACGATTCGATCGACCAGATGAACCAGACCGCGACCACCATCGCGCTCTACGAGGTGAAGACCTTCGCCGACGACATGCGCGCGATGGTCGACCTCATCGTCGAGGCGGCGCGCGTCACCGCAGAGGCGATTCCGCTGCTGCGCAAGCTCGACGCCAATGCCGGCCGTCTCCACGATCTCACCGCACGGCTGGTGCAGCTCGAGGGGCAGGTCGACGATCATCATGCCAAGGGGCTGCATGCCTTGTTCAAATCCTGCGGCAACGATCAGCCGATGCGCTTCATCGTCGAGCGCGAGATCTACAGCCATCTGGAACGCATCGCCGACCGGTTCGAGGACATCGCCAACGAGATCCAGGGTCTCGTCATCGACCACGCCTAGGCCATGACGATCTCCTTCACGCTGCTCGTCGCGCTGATCGGCGTCGCCTTGCTGTTCGACTTCCTGAACGGCCTGCACGATGCCGCCAATTCGATCGCGACGGTGGTCTCGACGCGCGTGCTCAAGCCGCATCATGCGGTGATCTGGGCCGCCTTTTTCAACTTCATCGCCTTCGCGGTCTTCGACCACAATGTCGCGCAGACCGTCGGCAAGGGCATCGTCAGCGCCACGGTGATCGATCCGCAGGTGATCTTCGGCGCGCTGATGGGTGCGATCGTCTGGAACGTCATCACCTGGCGCTACGGCATCCCGTCGAGCTCCAGCCATGCGCTGATCGGCGGCCTGCTCGGCGCCGGGATCAGCAAGGCCGGCTTCGACGGCGTCGTCTGGGCGGGCGTCGGCAAGACCGTCGGCGCGATCTTCCTGTCGCCGACAGTCGGCATGATCCTCGCTTTGTTGCTGGTGCTCGTCGTCGCGTGGAGTTCGCTGCGGCTGACGCCGATGGGCGTCGACAAACGCTATCGCAAGCTCCAGTTGGTCTCCGCCGCGCTCTACAGCCTCGGCCACGGCGCCAACGACGCGCAGAAGACGATGGGGATCATCACCGTCCTGCTCTATTCGCAGGGGCTGCTCCAGGGCGGCTTCCACGTCCCCTTCTGGGTCGTGCTCTCCTGTCAGGCGGCGATGGCGCTGGGCACGATGTCGGGCGGCTGGAAGATCGTCCACACGATGGGATCGAAGATCACCCGCCTCACCCCCGCGCAGGGCTTCTGCGCCGAGACCGGCGGCGCGATCACACTGTTCATGGCGACCGTTGGCGGCATCCCGGTCTCCTCGACGCACACCATCACCGGCGCGATCGTCGGCGTCGGCTCGGCACGGCGGCTGTCCGCGGTGCGCTGGAACATCGCGAGCCGCATCGTCGTCGCCTGGGTCGTCACCCTCCCCGCCGCCGGCCTGATCGGCGCCACCTTCTACGAGATCGCCGCGCTGCTCTCGCGGTGACCGGCATGACGGGGGGATGCAGCCATCCTCCCGTCCCCCGCGGACCTTCCACCCCGCTCCACCGTTATCGTCCCACACCATCGCGGAGCCGCCCCATGCCGACCGAACTCACCGTCCTCGGCGTGTCCGTCATCCTGCTCGTCGTCCACATCATGCTGCAGGGGCAGACGGCGACCCGCGACCGCGGTCTCGCCTGGAACGCCGGCCCGCGCGACGGCGCCGACGAAAAGCCGCTCGGCCCCCTCGCCGGCCGCGCCGCACGTGCGCTGTCGAATTATCAGGAAACCTATCCCGCCTTCGTCGCGCTGGCGCTCGGCCTCGCGATCACCGGGCAGACCGGCGGGTTCGGTGCGGCCGGTGCGATCCTTTGGCTGATCGCCCGCATCGTCTACATCCCGCTCTACCTGCTCGGCATTCCCTATGTCCGCAGCCTCGCCTGGGTCGCCGCCATGCTCGGCCTGCTGCTGATGCTCGTCCGCTTCTTCTAAACGCCCGCGAGCCCAAGATAAATTTACGTCAGTAACGGACCATTAAGCCCACGGACGTATTGCGGGACATGGCCGATCTTCCCGCCGCGTTCATCCCTGCGCTCACCGTCATCCTGCCGCTTGCCGCGGTGCTCATCGCCTCCGCCTGTGCGGTCGATCTCGGCGAAAGATAAGTCCGGAACCGGGGCCCGTCACGCGAGCCCCGGCCCTCGTCACGCGATATGCACCGCCTTGGTGATCAGATGCGCCGCGATCCCCTCGGGGCCGTCCTCCGATCCGAAGCCGCTGTCCTTGACCCCACCGAACGGCGCATCGCCCCAGCTCAGCCGCACGGTGTTGATCGCGACCATCCCCGCCTCGATCTCGTCACCCAGCCGATTCTGCAAGCGACCGTTCTCGGTGAAGCAATAGGCGCCGAGACCGTAAGGCAGGCGGTTCGCCTCGGCGATCGCATCGTCGGCGCTGGCGAACGATCCGATCAGCGCGATCGGACCGAACGGCTCCTCGTTCATCGCACTGGCGGCGAGCGGCACGTCGGCGAGCACGGTCGGCGCGAAGAAGAAGCCATCGCCCTCGCCCGGCACGCCGCCGGTCAGCAGCCGCGCCCCCGCGCCGACCGCATTCTCGATGATCCCCGCGATCGCCTCCGGCCGGCGCGGATTGGCCATCGGCCCCATCTGCGTGCCTTTCTCCAGCCCGTTGCCGACCTTGATCGCCGCGGTGCGCTCGGCGAAGCCCTTCGCGAAACGCTCGTAGATGCCCTGCTGGACGTGGAAGCGGGTCGGCGCGACGCAGACCTGGCCGGCGTTGCGGAATTTGTGCGCCACCAACGTGTCGAGGGTGCGCTCCAGATCGCAATCGTCGAACACCAGCACCGGGCCGTGGCCGCCCAGCTCCATCGTCGACTTCATTACCGTCTCCGCCGCCAGCTTGAGCAGATGCTTGCCGACCGGCACCGAGCCGGTGAAGCTGAGCTTGCGCGTCACCGGCGAGGCGAGCAGCTGCCGCGATACCGCGTCGGGCACGCCGAACACCAGTTGCGCGACCCCGTCCGGCAGCCCCGCATCCTGGAAGCAGCGCAGGATCTCGACCGCCGCGCCCGGCGTCTCCTCGCTCGGCTTGAGGATCACCGAACAGCCCGCGGCGATCGCCGGCGACAGCTTGCGCACCGGGTTCATCACCGGGAAATTCCACGCGCAGAATGCCGCCACGGGCCCGACCGGCTGATGCAGCACCAGCGAGCGCGTACCCGTCGGCCGCGGCAGCACGCGGCCATAGATGCGCACCGCCTCGCCGGCGTGGAAGTCGAGCAGCGCCGCGGTCGCCATCACCTCGCCCTTGGCCTCGGTATAGGGCTTGCCCTCCTCCAGCGTCGCCAGCCGCGCGAGCAGGTCGGCGCGCTCGCGCACCAGCGCCGCGGTCCGCGACAGCACCGCCGCGCGCTCCTGCGGCGCGGTCGCCCGCCACGTCTTGAAGCCGCGATCCGCCGCCGCCAGCGCCCGGTCGAGATCGGCCGGCGTCGCCAGCGGCACCTCGCCCAGCGTCCGGCCGTTCGCTGGATCGAGCACCGCCTGCGTCTCGCGACCGGACGTGATCCATTCGCCGTCGATGAAGAGGCCGAGGCGCGTATCGTAGGTATCGGTCATAACGTTCCGCTTTCGTCAGGCGTGATGCCCCGCCGCGCGGCAGGACGAACGGTCGCGAGGACGCCGGTGCCACCGACGCCGCCACGGACCACGGCGGCTATGTAGGCGCGCGCGGCGCGGGGTGGAAGGCGGTAGGAGCGGCAGCTGGCGACACGGGCGATAGCCGCCGCGGAAGCTGCACTGTCTAGTGATGTGCATCCGATGCGGAATGCCCACCAAGACGCCGCCATGCCAATTGGATCAGCAATACCATGACGAGGTCCTGAAAGAAGAACTGGCTGACGCTGAGCATGCCGATGATCGGCCCCCAGACGAACATCATCACCCAGACACCTCGTACCAGCAGCACCAATCCGACATAGCGGAAAAGCCCGTGAGGATCCCAGGCGGCAGGCCGCAACGTTATGACGTAACGTGCAAGGAGACACGCGATGACCGTCTCGGCAAACAACAGATAGCTTGGCACCAGGATATTGGCACCGTACGGGACGACGTAGACGTCGGGACGAACGTGCCTCGCCGACCAGGCCAACAATGGTCCTAGAAGCGATGCCAGCGCGGGGTTGAGCCAGAACGTCCCCACGCCTGCCAGTATCACCGCGGCGGCCAGCCGAACCGCCGTGCTGCGTACCAGCAGGACAACAGCGAAGGCGAGCGTCCCAAGCAGCAGGTCGAACAGCCCTTGCTGTACGAACCCGCCCACGGATCCGCGGAAGTCTGTCGTTGCAAAGCCTGCCATCAGTGCGTTCCGGAGGACGCCGTTCATGGTCGCGAACAGCAAACCGACGATCGGGCCGCGTGCGGCGGGATGAAAGCGACGAAGCCACGGTAGAAGAGCCGCCGCCAGCGCGACGAGGCCGAGCGATTGCGCCAGGGGGTAGAACAGGCCGAGCCGGCCTATGCGAGAGGTATCGGGATATGGCACCCAGAGAACCTGAAGCATCACCACGTGGATGCTGAGGGAGATGCCGACGATCGCCGCAACCACGGCCACGAGGGTAAGTGGAGACGGTGCAACGAACCTCGAAGAAGCAGCCATATGCTGGTCGATACAGGCTTCGCCTTCGTCGATCCAGCAAATCGGGTAAAGGCACGGCCCCATTCGCTCTAGGAATGGGCCAATTAAAAGGGACAGGCCATAACGTACCATCCCGAAGGCGCGCTGGGCAGCAGCGCAGCCGCGACTGCCAATTTTTGGTCGTAGCAGGGCCAGCGTCGCTTGCCTCAAAGCGGCGGGTCGTTCAGCTTGCCGGTAGTTCGGCCGGAGCTTGCACGTGCGTTCGTTGATAATCATGGCGATCGTCGGACTAATCGCCGTGAGCTGGTCTTTCGTAAACCATCGCCGACCTCCGTACCGCGTGTCGGGATACAGCGGCACCATCTCTCCCGGTAAGGCCAGTGCGCTGATCGTGACCATGATTGGCATCGCATTGCTCGCACTTGGCGTCGGGAAGACCTGTTCCGGCGACCCAGCCATAGGCGCAACGTGCGCCATCGTCGGGTTTATGCTGGCCTTTTTCATGACGCTGTCGCTGACACACCGGCATGATCTGAGTTGGGACGAAGCTGGAGTTCACGGTCCGTCTCGACTCTTTGGTCCTGCTCTCGGCCTCAGTAGGGCTTCGATCCGTTGGGAAGAGATCGGCACGGTCGGCGCAACAATCACGAGCTTCTGGTTTGTTCAAGCCGGTGACGGGCGCAGAGTGTATTGGAGCTATCTCTATCCCGGATATGGCTCCTTTACCAAGCGCCTGCGGACGAAACGCCCCGATCTGACGCTCCCAAGCGAGCTGAGATGATCGAGGAACATCGTAGGCTTACGCGCTCTTACGCCCCCTTTTCCAACCATGGCCTATTGAGCAGCATCACGGATGAGGAACGACCCTTCGATAAGAAGGACCGGGCCGCGGCAAGGAAAGGCTGATGGAGCGGGTGAAGGGAACACGCCATAAGCGTACATTCCTGAAGGCCCGCGTCTAAAGCCGCCACGTCCGCTTTCGCCCAATTGCGGTCGCCCAAGTGACCAAGTCGCACTGCCGAAAGCCGTCATTCGTTCAGCACGGCCATGCCCGATTTCCTGTCGCCAAGCGGCGATATCGGACAGCGTACGCCGTCAGCCTGATCGATGGGGAGGTTTCCAGCACTACGTTCGTTTTCGGGCTAGCGTACGAGCAAGATCATCGCAAGGCTGAGAAGCGCGATCATCGTGATGCAGATGTAACGGACCGGCTTCCAGCGACTTAGCAAGTAGAGGCCTGCCAAAAAAGCCGTCAGCTGCAAGCCAGCTTCTGCATAGCCATGAATGAAACCAGTCGCCATGCCGTTCCCGGCGAGATCGCTGCTTGTGACTTGACGGTGCAATCCGATCCAGCCCAGAACGACGCACCAGCAGCTCAGCGCGATCATCACGCACGTCAACGTCGTTGGCTTCCACCAAGGCCGCTGGTCGCCAGCCTTACCGGATGTCACCGGATCACGCCGAACCGAACACGTGCGGTCAGATCAAGGATCACGATCCCGTCCCATAGAGGGGCGTTGCCGAGCACTCCATCGGTTGGAACAGGCCAGTCGGCGAAGCTTTCCGGGGCATCAGGGTTCGTGAAGACAGTGACGGTCCCGAGCGGTATGTCACCGAGCATTACGGGTGCTGCGGCAGGTGCGCCGGCGAGCGTGAAAGGCTTACCCCAGGCCGTTCCCTGAATTGCAGAAGGGGCCGCGGCTGTCGTCGCCCGCCCTGTAATGCGCTTCCATGCAGCGATATCAACGTGCAGCGGCATCTCGCTCGATCCGGTGTCGAACACGATCGTGTCGCTCGTGAACGCGCCGGTTCTTATGGGCACATGGAACTTGGCGTTGCGGAGCATGGCGCGGACGAACGTCGCCCTTTGCAGCGGTTCCGGCAGGTCGGCCTCGGCAAACAGACAGAAGCGCTGCCGTGGGTAATCAATGACGGCGATCCGGCCCATCAGCGCCGGCAGCCCAAGCGTCCCGCGCAGGCTTGCATCCTCCTCCATGGCGGGGTTGAGATAGACCTCGGAGCGGTCGACGCTCGCCCCGGATACCTCGAACGTCTTGGCTCGGAACGTCTCGCTCCCTTTCACCGTCCATCCTGCCGTAACCGGGAAAGCACCGTAGAGGATGGTGACGTTGGCTCCGGTGTCGAGCTGCATGGGGAGCGTCCGGCCATTGATGCGAACGGGTACGCTGATGCCGCCGCGTGGCGAGCCCTTGTCGTTCGCCAGCCACGTGAATGCGGAGCATTGCCGCTTGCCAGCCAAGCTTGCGGATGCCTGCGCAAGTGTCGCGTGCGCGGCGGCTTTGGCGGCGGTAACCGGAGCCGGAACAGCCGCTAGCGAAGCAGAGATGACGAATGTGAGAGCGCTGGCGAGCATAGGCATCGCTCGGTCTTAAAGGTCACGCTTTGCGGATCAACCATCCTTTTCGGGAAAAGAGCAGCCTCGCAATGTCGGCTGTTGCCACCGCCCTTCCTCAAAGCCGCCGTTCCGCTTTCCTCCCAATTCCGGTCATTGGCGACGCACGCGGCACGCGCCGAAAGCGGCCGGTCCGCTTTCGCCTAGAAGCAGACATTGCAGGCGGAGCATGGATGTAGCAGTTTGCCGTCGTGACAGAGGCACGCACATTCCTGCTCGCGGCCTTGCGGCACGTCGTCGACGGCGGCGATGTGACGAATGAGGAGCTTGATGCGGCGATCACCACGCCAGCTCGTCTGCGCGGTGCGGAACGCAACGCGTGGCACGGCCTAAGTTACTGGGCCGATGACGACGACATTCGTGCAAAAGACCCAGCTTATGCACCATCGCGGAGGCGACAGCTTGCAAGCCTGCTATCCGCCTTGGAAAACGAGATAGTCTGAGAACGCCCAATAGCGGACATTCGCCGCAGGTATAGGCTCGATTAGTGGGGGTAAGATGGCTATGGTATCCGGCCATAAAAATATAACCACGGCGGAGGATATCTTTGCCATGTTATCTATAACTGGGCTTAATCGATGACAGACGACGATCTGAAAGAGATAGAGCCGATTATTGAGAACTGTGGCGGCCTGATCGATGACGCGCTCCTGCTGGTAGAGGCGGAACGGTATCCGCGCGCATTTGCGCTAAACGTCCTCGCCTTGGAGGAACTTGGTAAGGCCGTCCAGGTCCGTTGGAAGCAGCTCGGCGTAACCACTACGAGGCAAAAGCGAGCAGCTCATATTCAGAAGCAGATGGCGGTCGCGTGCCTGCTAATCGCCGAGAAAGTGCTACCCTTCTACCGAAGGTTCTTCGCGGGTGAAGTCAGCCAGCCGGTGATGATGGTTGAGCTGGCGGCCGCGTTCATAGATTCGGACGAGCGACGATTTTTCGAACGCGTCGCTGCGATCGAGCTGGATCGATCGAAGCAGGTAGGTTTTTATCATGATGACGTGACGGTTGCGACGCACTCTCGCGACGAGATCGACGCCGCCTTCACGCTGCAGCTTTCGCAGACACTCGCCAAGGCGATGCCGCTTCTGAAGAGCGAGATTGCGACACAAGTCGCAGGCATATTCTACGAGATCATGCCGCAGCTCACCGACCAGATACTGGCCGACCGAAACGCCTACTGACCCCGGAGCGGGTGAAACGATCGATCATCGCGTCAAATAGATATTTGTCCGGATTGTTGTTCACAGTGGACGCTGGAGCCTCTCGACGCGACGGCCGAAAGCGGCCTGTCTGCTCGCGCTCACAGCGGACATTGCCCCCCCCTACTGGGCTGGAGCCGGTTTGCACGAGGGGGAGCGGAGCGAGTGAAGGGAACACGCCATAAGCGTACATTCCTGAGGGCCAAGGTATGAACCTTCGCAGTGGCCACCGGCGTATAACGCTCGCTACCACGCCGAACCTTGTCAACATTGAAGGACGCTGACCGTCGCACGCCTAGCAGCAATAGGCTAACTTCAATCGCTAATGGTCAGCTTTAATGTTCAACCTTTTGTCAGCACCCGCATGTAGACGCGCGCCTGTCGAATTAGCTTTTCAACGAGAGGTGGCACCGATACTCGAGAAGATAGCAGGAGCGTTCCACATGTAACCCCTCGAACATTTGCACCATAGTACCGGCTCGTCACCTTCTTATAATTTCGACGAGTGCCGTCATTTTTGTGGGCAATGTGATTCCGAATATATCGAACCTCCGTCAAAAAAGCCGCGAAATTGATCATAGTTTGATAGCATGGGTCAGCCCCGTCTACGATGTGCCTAACATTCTCCCTTACTTCGGCACCATCGTTCCAAGGCAAACTTCTTGGCCTTGGTCGATTTAGTAGTCGCATCGCTGAAACGGCGGCTGGACTGCTTGCGTAGGGACCGCTCACTAGCAGCGGCGCAGAACCGTCAAGGTACGTAGAGCCGCAGGCGATCCGACAGAAAGCGACCTTCGTTCCATTTTCGATCAGTATGGCCAGGCGGAGCAAAACCACCTCAGCGATCACCTTTTGGTGAGCCGGTGCCAACGTCCCGGTAGAACCTAACAGAGCTAAGAGCCGGTCGGTTTCGCTTCGAAATGTGGCGTAATCGGCAGGCCAGCCGGCCATCTATCGAAGCGCAGCACGGATGACCTCATCACGTTTGCGTCGCGCCGCGAGACGATGAAGATTACCGCCGGTGAACGCCTCCACTAGCTGAAGCTCCATACCCATCAGTTCGCCCGCTGCACGAGCAGCAACCGCCTGCGCGTCAATCGCACGCATTGCTGCCGCTAGGCGATCCCTATTCGGCATATTATCACGTAGGCTGTCGAGCACGATCATCAAGCTGAAGGCAACCTGATACTGACTAAAAACAGTGTCCCTGAATAGCTCTGACTGCATTTCTGCCAGCAACTGAAAAATTCGCTCCATCCGCGAAGTGAGGTCAAGAGCAGCCTCAAATTCAGCATCATACAATTTGTAGTAGCGGTCTATCTTCGGCGCAGAATAATCCTGAAGCCCTTCAATCATGTTGATTGCAAGATCGGATATAAATTGAACTTCAACCATCCTAGAGATGTCACTGGCCGAGAAGATTGACGTTGCACGCCAGAACGGCACAC
Source organism: Sphingomonas sp. 2SG (assembly GCF_005503285.1). Classification (NCBI taxonomy): domain Bacteria; kingdom Pseudomonadati; phylum Pseudomonadota; class Alphaproteobacteria; order Sphingomonadales; family Sphingomonadaceae; genus Sphingomonas; species Sphingomonas sp. 2SG. The sequence goes on along the minus strand of NZ_SCMZ01000017.1, from coordinate 31,756 downwards.
GCGCTGCCGCCTGCTGCAAACTGAACTGCTTAAATTCGCCGCTGTATTGCGCATTTCTCTTTTCTTGCGGATTCAACGTCTTCGAGATAGAATTTATTCGACCAAATATTTCAATGACATCGCGGTCATCAGCTCCAATGAGATAGCCAACAGAAACCGCGGTTGCTAGAAATGCCTCCTTCTCACCCCTTGCGAGTTCGGAATATAAAACTTTCCTAGGGTGACTCGGATGCTTTGCTGCAAATTCATCGAGTCGATATGAAATGATTGTTCGAATGCGCTGCTGACCATCCACCACTTCCTTGACGCTGCGTTCATTTTCGATGTCAATTTGGTGCCTGATGTACAAGCTTGGAACTGGCTTCTGCTCTAATATGCTGTTGATTAGGTAAGCTTTTTGCGGCGTAGACCACACGGACCTCCGCTGGTACCATGGATTTAGGTCAAGTGTCCGATCGGTATTCGACGCGATCAGGTCTTGAATTAGCAGGGATTGATAGTCTACGCGGTCCATGCCTGCACGGTATCGGCACCATCGGCTGTCGTCCACCCTACAGGTCGTACAAGCCACCGCTTAGCCATAAAAGCGAACCGTCGAGCGCGATCTCACTTTCGCTTAAATCGACACAACCGTTCACTTGGCGCACGATTCGCATCGAAATGCCAGCCGACGCCATTTAAAGAACGAACCAAGCGCCTGCAGCAAGCCAAGTGGCTTCCAAACCGCGGCAGACTTTCAGGAGTAGAAATGGCTATCTGGAACCTATTCTCGCAGCGCGAAGAAGAAGCTGCCAACGCGGGTGTAACCGACGTTTACCAGTATGATGAAGTGCCAGGCCCTCTGCGAATCCAAGTTGCGCAGATTGCGACAGAGGGTATCGGTTTGGGAAGTAGCTCGTCTGGATATATGATGAGCCAAAGCAACGAATGGTGGGATGAACTCGAAGGGATATTTTTACGAGAAAAGGGCATGCATAGTTTAAATCGGCGCGAAGATGCTCGACTCCGCTTCCTTAGCTTCATGGAGACGTGCTCGGTAGCAGATTGGCTTGATATGCTGGAGCTAATCGCGGTTGGCATCAATATCGTCGGACAGCCAGATAGCCACAATCACCGTTATGCATGGGGACTGGTAGATCAGGGTGAGAAACTGATCGAGGAGATCAACTATCGATTACGTCGAGCAAAACTAGGTTTCCAAATTGAGGATGCGCGACTTGTACGAGTTGATAGCCAATTTATACATGCAGAGGTCGTCAAGCCCGCACTTGCCTTATTGTCAAAGGCCGGCTTCGAAGGGCCATCCAATGAGTTTCGTGAAGCACACCGACACTATAGGGATGGAGACTACCGCCAGGCAGTAGCGATGGCAGCAAATGCATTTGAGAGCACATTTAAAGCGATTTTTGACAAAAAAGGGTGGTCGTATAAAAAGGGCTCCAGAATCTCTGACCTAGTAAAGGTTGGTAGGGCTCACGGTCTGTGGCCGGATTATCTAGATGCCTCATTCGATCAGTTGCTGGCGACACTTCAGTCTGGACTGCCGAAAATACGCGATAATGACGCAGCGCACGGGCAAGGCTCTGAACCGAAAGAGCTACCAGCCTACGTTGCCGCCTTCGCGCTTCATCTCGCCGCAAGCAAGATCGTATTCATCGTCGGTGCAGCAACCCACCCTGGCACTTAATCTTGAAAAAAATTGGCGTTGATCGGCCGCTCCTTAGCCGTGGAGCCGAAAAGTCGTACGTTTTCAATGGCGGTTGCCGCTTTCACCCGCCATTTCGGATCATTGTAAATCAATGACTTATCCGTGCGGGGGAATCGATCTACGCTGCAATGGCCGGTGGAGTGGGCACTAGGAACGAACGAGATCTTAGGGCTTTGGTGACAACGCTAAGGCAAAGGCGTAGCTGCCCACATGCTCGCTCCAATTCATCGTCAAAGGTGTCATGGCAAAGTCTTACCATCTGCTCATTCTCCCTGTTCTCCTCGCGGGTTGTCACAAATTGACTCCCGAGCAGCAGGCATTCGCGGCAAAAGCGGAAGCTGCTACTAAGAAATTCGGTCTCTCAAAACCGCTAGAAGCCGAAGTTGTAAGTCGCGATATGACGCTTAACGAACGTCGCGCTTGCGGACATATCTCAGCTGATGACGAGTGGACTTACGTCGAGGTGGCCGGCAAAGGTGCAACGCTGTTCCGCCGGGCGACAAAGGACTCGGAGGTGGCTATATCCAACTGCCAAGATCCAAAGAACCTAACGCGGGTGCCGAGCGGATTCAGCCGCTGGCTTTCTTTCCCGTGGTAAGGATTGTCTCGGTGTAAACGAGACGCTCTACCAACTGAGCTAATCGCCCCCTCTCGGGAGACCCGCGTAATACCGCCATTTTTCGGCCGATCAAGCGGCGGTTTTGCGGACCCGAACGGACCAACAGGGAAACGACGGGACCCGCGAGTCCCGCACTATTCCCGAACCCAATAAGGGGCACGGGATAGCCTTAGCATTGCGCTGAGTCGCCCTCCCGCAGTTCCGAGGGCGGCCCCGTGCGGGCTTTAACCAGAGGTTTGAGTGTGCCACGTTCAGGCATGACAAACGGCCCCTCGCTTCCATCTTTTCCAGCTAGACCTACCGATTCAAGCGACAAATCGTCATCAGCGACCATGTTTCATGTACCGGGAGCGCTTGAGCATCCAGCGTTTAAAGCTGCGACGGCGATGTCTGCTTCTCTTCTAGTAATTGGCGCAGCCGCTGCATACTTGGCTGGCTGGTCTCAACGATCGATCGTATTTAACGCATTCGGATTATCACCGTCGATGCTTGAAGAGTCGATCCAAGCCACCATGGTTCGTGGTTATCGCTCGTTGGTAGCCCTCCTTATCCTCACGGCAATTTGGATTGCTGCTTTAGATTTTTTAATTGGCAAGATTTGGAAGCTAAGCCACGCCATAGGCGGCTCTAAAGCGATTCGTCTGTCAAATGCGATGATGAGGCGCGCGAGCCGAATGGGAAACACGCTATTTATCTTTAGCGCGACCACCGCTCTCCTAGTGCTTGGCATTGCCGCTGGCGACATTGCAGGCGCATTTGAGGTTCGACAAACCCTCAACGAGGTTCGGTCAGATTGCAGAAGATGCTATATATATAAGACAGCACACGGTAGCATAACGGCACTCCCGCTGGCGGGGGATAAGACTAATCTTATCGTTGCATCCAGAAATGGCGCTCAGATTATCTTGGTTGCCGACATTCGTTCGACAACACGACGCGCGCCACTGAGGAAAGTTTTCGCATGGCCATGAAGAGACCGCGGCATTACCCTTAACTCCCGCCACCCCACGCTTTAGCCGTGGAGCCGGAAAGTCGTTTGTTTTCAACGGCGGTTGCCGCTTTAGACCCCGAAACCAGATCATTGTAGATCAATGGGTTACGGGTGCGGGTGCATCGCACGCGCCCGATCTGGCGTTCACGGCTTGGAGAACAGACCTAGAACATCTATCTAACTGATGACGCGAGTCTCAGGAGGATATGACCATGGCCACGGCCTGTGATCACGACGACGTCGAGCGGGAGCCGTTCGGCAAATGGCTGATGAAGCAGCGCGAGCGCGGCGGGTTCGTCGGCCAGCTCGCGAACAGCGCGGCGCAGGATCGCACGTTCCCGAGGAGCGGCACCTATGAGGACGCCCGCAAGTGGATGCAGGCGCAACGCGCCAGCGGCGACGACTGGGAGGCGCTGGAGGACGCGGAAAGCGCGTGGCTGGCGTCGTGATCGCCGGCACCGCGAAGCATCGCAACGGCACGCCCGATCCGCGCGAGGCGCTGGCAGCGGTGATCGACGGCAGCCGGGACAGCTACGCGGCGCTGTCCCGCATGCTCGATCGGCCGCCCCACTACCTGCGGCGGTACGTCGTCGAGGGCATTCCCCGCGCGCTTCGCCCCGACGAGCATCGCCGCCTCGCGGACTATTTCGGCCTGACCGAACGCGCGCTCGGCATCCGGGACCTATGGGCCGACCAACCGTGAGGCTGCTCACCCGCGAGCAGCTGCGGACGCAGGTCTGGGTCGCGTTGACCGTGCTCGAGCCATACGAGAAGCGCGCGCTCGGCGTGGTCGTCGAGCAGACCCGGAAGGACGTGACCGAAGATCTGGTCCTCCGGATCATGGGCGAGCCGGAAAGCGAGACGGTGATCCTCCAGCCAGATCTCGTCGGCTCCCCCTATTCGCGCGTCGGCGTATGGAACGTCGACGAGCCCCATCCGCACCCTGACATGGTGAGGCCCCGATGAGCCGTTGCCTTCTATGCACCAGCAACGACATTGAAGCCGTGAACGAGCACCTTGCGGAGAAGCTATGGGATAGCCGGATCGCGCGGATCGAGGATCCAATACCGTGGAGCGAAGCTGGAGCGACATGGCAGGCTGCATTTCGGGAGCTCGCTGTGGCCGCGCGGCAGGCGCTTAGTCAGGCGTGATTAGCTGGGTCGATGTTGTGCCGGCGCTTGGCCAAGCTCGGCGCGATATCAATAACACCCTCTCCGAACTTTGACTCGTCACCCTGACCGTTTCCCAGCTCTCTAATCCGGCGGGCTCTTACGGTACCGCTCGGCCCGGCAGCGTTGACGTAAAGACCGTTCGGTTCGGTGTCTTCGGTCACCACGCACCCTGCCCCAATCATGCAACCTGAAGCGATCGTCACGCCGGGGTTCACCGTCACACGTGCCATAATCCAAGTGCCGGTTTTTACGGTGATTGGGGCAACGATGATACTGGGCGACGATCGGCGCTCTGGATTGCCGCTATGCGGGTGGGAACTGGTCGTAAAGATGCTGTATGCCGCAACCCGTGCACCGTCTTCGAGCGTCAATCGGGCACCGCCATCATAATACGCGAAATTGTTTAGCATCGCATTCCGCCCCATCACGATGTCAGCAGATGCAAGCCAGCAGGAATGACGAACGGTAGCCGTCGGATGTATTTGCGCCCCAGCGTAGTTCAGGAGCGCACGCCTCATTCGATCAGGGAGGAATTTGGAACCCTGAACTCGAAGAATCACCGACCGGAATTTAGTTCGTTTCCATCCCGCTTCACTCATTCCGAATCCTCCGACACGATACCTCGCCAATGGCAGGGTTCCTGACCTAAGATCAAGCTTATAACAGTTTTGTCATGAACGTTATACTCCAGCTGGCCAACGTCTCGTCGTGAGGTGCATCTTTCGTTTGATCGGCTGCGTAACTCTCAGTGGACAGAGAATTCCGGTATGCGGCTTCAAGCCGTACAGCTATGACGCGGCAACCAACCGGGGCGTTCCCGAAGTGGGACAGTGGGGGCGGATGATGAAGAGAGTTGTCGAAATTGCTGAGGTGCTCGTAGGAGTGCCGGTCTTGTTGGTTCTGATCGCCGCCGGCATGCTCGTCACGATCTTCCGCGACACATCTGTAGGCTGAAACAAAAAAGGGCGGTTCCGGCCCGCTTCAGCGCCGCACTCCCTACCCTAGCGATCAACTTACACCTCGTTTAGAGAGGCGGATCATTGGTCGCTATGAGGTAGAACCATGATCCGCCGGGCTCTCGACAATTCTGCCGTCCAATGGGTGCTGGTAGTGCTCGTGCTAGCTGTAACCCTTTTCGGGTTTACCGCTTAAGCAAGCGCGTCGCTCAAGCGGAAACCGTTAGATCGGCGTGACCGTGAAGTTGTCCCACCGAACGCCGGTCGTATCCGTCGGCGTTGACGAGCCGGACTGGCGCACGCCGGCATAGCCCGCAGAGGTGTAAGTCCCCGCATCACCGACATAGGCGCCGATCGTAACGCCATCGACGATCAGGGTGGTCGTGACCTTGTTGGTGGACGTATCGAGCCTGAACTGCACCTTCACCTTGTAGGTGACGTTGTCGGTGACATTCGCAGAGGCGACGTCCGTCTTGTTCGAGTAGCCGTTGCCGGTGACCGGACCGATCGACCAGATCCGACCAAGCGACCCGTAGAAACCCGCCTGGAAGCGGTTCGCGCCGTCCTGCGAGCCGTGGCCGATGAGGAAGGCATTCTGGTTATTCGAGCCGCTATTGAGGAAGATGAGGTCGCCTTCGACATCGTAATTCGGCGACGACACGGCCGTATCGACCATGATGACGCCGCTGCCATCGGCGCGCATCTGGCCTCCGCTGGTCGTCCAGGTCCCCGACTTGGCCGACCAAACTTGCCCGGTATCAAGCGCGCGACCGCTGATCGCCGTCCCGTCTGCCGCCGTGAAGGTGTCCTTCATGGTGGTGGACGTGGGAGTCGGCGAAGGCGTGGGGGTGGCGATTGCGGCGATACCGACCGGCCCCGATAATGTCGGCTGCAGCTGACGCCCGATCGAAATACCGTCGGCGTTATACGTGTCGTAGATCATGTTTGCCGCCGCACCGCTGCCCGACGGGTCGGGATGACGGAGCCAATGCAAGTCAAGCGCCGTGCTGCCCGGATCGGCCGACAGGGTGACGGTGATCTTCGTTCCGCTGGCGGCAAGACTCGCGATTGCCAGCGCAGTCGCCGACGTGCCGGCCGCGAAAACGGCAAAGCGATCGGTCGGGCTGCCGACGAGCGACACGGCCGCCGACGTGGTGAGCGTGATCGCGACGCCGGAGCGGGTGCCAGAAACGATCGTCGGCCCCTGATCGGTGGCAGCGGTGGTGGCACGATGGAGGTGACGGGCAAGGGTGATGCTGCCCGGCTGCCCCTGGTGAACGGCGTCCTCAAGCACGACATCGTGCGGTTCGAGGTAGGTCGCTCCATTCGACGCCGACCAATCAAGCGCCGCCTTGCGGATCGTCTGCACCGAAGCCGTCGAGCCTGCACCGCCCGAGGTCCGGGTCGCCATCGTCGTCACGTAGCGCTCGAACGACGAACCACGGGCTGCATTCCGCGCCGCCAGATCGCCGAAGATGCCGCTAAGCCCCGTCTGATAGGCCGCAGCGCTGGTGCCGCCGCCGGCGTCGTCGCCGCCCTGGTGCCAATAGAAGGCCTCGAAGCCGCCGGCCGCCTCAAGGACGGCGCGCAGGTCGGCGTTGTTTGTCTGCCCCGGCTGCCACGTCGAGATGGCTGTCGCACCAACAGCGTGGCCGATCACGCCGCAATTGACGCCACGATCGGCGACCTGCCGGCGGAGGAACTCGGCGACGAAGGTGCTGTCATAATTTGAGCTATCGGCGGGGACGGCCCAGGCCGGGGTTGTGACACTGCGCGAGCTGTCAGAATAGCGAGCGAAGACCGCGCTATTCGGCTCGATCGACACCCCAAGCGAAGCGTTGGTGCCACTGTAGGACGGCATCTTGCCGAACTGCCGGACGGCCTGCGACTGACCCGACATGGCGACGAGGCGACCCATACCAACTAGCACGGTGCCGTTCTTCCACGTCGATCCGTCGGCAGAGAGGTCGAGATAAAACCATCCGGCGCGGGCATCGATGCCCGTGACCTGAAGAGTCTGCGCACCCGTTGCGGTGAACGCGGGAAGTGCGGTGCTCGCCTGAAGAATCGAACCGTCAGCCGCGCGCGTCCGAAACCGGGGGGTACCAAGCGATGCGACGTTGACGGCAACCGAGATCGTGCCAGCGCCCTTACCCTGCCCGCCGCCGGTAAGGGTCTGACGCTGATAGATGCGATTCGGCGCGGCGAGTTGCGTCATGGTGAAGTCGGCGCCGGCCGATGCCGAAACAGTTACGGACACTGCCGACGACTGCGTGGTGCCGCCCGAGCCAGTCGCGACCTCCCTATAGACCAGCGTGCCGGCAAAGGTGGGCGTCGCGGTGACGCTGGTGCTAATCACCGTCCCATCGAGCGTCCACGAACGCGATGAAACCGTCCCGTTCGATACCGTCCCGGGGGTGGCAGTGAAGGTGGTTCCCGCCGCATCGCCGCTCGGGCTGACAGTCGGCTGCGCGGTGAAGGCCGGCGCAGGCGTCGCTGCCGCTGCCGATACGGTGACAGACACCTCCGACGACTGCGCGGTGCCATTCGAGCCGCTCGCGACCTCCTGATAGACGAGCGTGCCAGCGGAAGCAGGCGTCGCGGTAAGGCCGCTGCTGATAACGGTTCCGTTGAGCGTCCACGAACGCGAGGCAATCGAGCCGTTCGACACGGTGCCCGGTGTGGCGGTGAAGGTCGTCGAGCCAGCAGCGCCGCTGCTTGGGCTGATCGTCGGCTGTGCAGTGAAGGCTGGCGCGGGCGTGACCGCCGCCGCCGCTACCGTGACGCTGCGAATGGTTGACGTTGCCGTGCCTCCCGTGCCGGTCGCAGTCTCCTGATAGGTCAGCGTGCCGGCCGCGGCCGGTGCGGCGGTAAGGGCGGTGCTGATCACGCTGCCGTTGAGCGACCACGCGCGCGACGTGACGGTGCCGTTGCTGACGGTACCGGGCGTTGCAGTGAAGGTCGTCGCGCCGGCGGTGCCGCTGCTCGGGCTGATCGACGGCTGCGCCGTGAAGGTAGGCGCGGCCGCGGCTGCGGTTGCGACGGTGACTTGCACAACCGTCGACTGCATGGCGCCGCCCGAGCCGGTCGCCGTCTCTTGATAGGACAGCGTGCCGGACGATGCCGGCGACGCAGTAAGCCCGGAGCTGATCACCGTGCCGTTGATCGTCCACGATCGCGAGGTGATTGAGCCGTTGCTGACCATGCCGGGGGTGGCGGTAAAGGTCGTCGCGCCAGCCGTGCCGCTGCTTGGGCTAATGCTTGGTTGCGAAGTGAAGGCGGGAGCCGGCGTCGGCGTAGCGGTAGCCGCAGCAACCGCCGCAACCTGTACCGTCGAAGTGGTCGTCCCGCCGGCGCCCGACGCGGTCTCCTGGTAGGTGAGCGTGCCCGACGATGCCGGCAGCGCGGTAATGCCGTTGCTGATCGCGGTGCCATTCAGCAGCCAGACGCGCGAGATGACAGCGCCGTTGCTGACGACGCCCGGCGTTGCTGCGAAGAGCGTCGTGCCAGCCGTACCGCTGGTCGGGCTTAGGCTCGGCTGCGTCGTGAACTTAGGCGCCGGAACCGCCACTGGAACGCCGGCTGCTTCAAGCGCGGTGACGCGGCCGATCAGCGCATTTACCGTGTCGCGCCAGTCTCGGGCGGACGCATTATTCGGGATATTCGTCAGCACGGACATGCGCGGACACTCCTAAGGCGGGAAGGATTAAGGGGGGGGTCAGCGGAGCGGAGCGTCGGGATCGATCTCGTTGCTGAGCTTCTTCACGCGGTGACCGGGCCACCATGCGTGGCGCGATCCCCAGGCGATCGGCGTTCCCTCAGGCGGGTCGTCGCCGATCGGCACGAAGAACAGGAGGCGCTCGCCCGTCAGCCGGTCGACCAGCACGCGGCGCGCCGCCTCGTTGGTGTTGGGGACCGTGCCGGCGTCGACATGCACGACGCGGCCGGTGCCGCTCATTTGACGCCGAACAGCGGCAGGAGGGCGCGCGCGAGCAGCGCGGCGCGAGGCGAGGCGACCTGATTGTAAAGGGTCTGCACCAGCTCGCGGGCGATATCCTCGACGTCGCCGTCCGGCACCACCATGCCTTTGTCGGCGATCAAGCCAACCAAGGCGGGCAGCGCCTTACCGATGACGATATCGGCCTTCTGTCTGCCGGAAAGGCTGTCATTTGCCAGCGCGAGGATGTTGTCGCTGGCGTCCGACGCAATCGGCAACGTCAGAAGAACGGCGACGATCTTCTGCGTATCGGTCGGGACGACCTTGATAAGGGCTCTCGGCAGGAAACCGAGCACGCCACGGAGGAACGTAGGGATCTTCATGGGGCGCTCCTGATCAGCGACGTGGATAGGGAGGAAGCGGGACCGTCCGCCCCGCGAGGTGGTGGGTGCAGTCCGACAGGAACTGGATCTGGCCATCCACGACGAAGGAATGGCAGACGCCGCAGGTGAAGCCGTACGGCTCCTTGCACTGCTCCACCCGCTCGCGATTGGCGTCGCACCAGCACCGCTTCCCCGCCTGCGATGGAATGTGGTGGCCGGACTGGATCAGCACCGACGGCGTGAACGTCGGGCGTTCCACGTTCCGATCCCAGCCCCAAACCGCGCCCGGTCCGGATATCGACAGGACGTGGGTGTGGTCGCAGCCGGGACAGAAGAACGCGACATGATCCTCGCCATAATCGGCGAGCACTGACGACAGCCGACGCGTCACGCCTCGTTTCTCGATAGGGGAAGGCCAGCGATGGCCTTCATCGCGACGGGGCCGCTGCCGAGGGGCCGGCCCGCCGGCCAACGCCGCGCGACGCAGCGATCCTTCGCGATCCGCGTGATGGTGACGGCATCGCTCTGGTTACCGCCAAGGACGTGATAGGCCGCGGCATCCTCGCCGAGGTAGAAGCCAACGTGGCCACCACCTTCCCTCTTGAAGACGAGAACGGCGCCCGGCGCGAGCTTGTCGGGCGACAGCGGGACGCCCCACGACGACCAGGACGCGGCTCGCAATGCGATCGAGACGACCGGCAAGCCGGCTTCGGCGACGCAGGTGGCAACGAACAAGCCGCACCACGGCACGCTATCTGCGTTGTAGATCGTGCCAAGCACCTTCGCGCCGAGCTTCTTTGCCCAGCCGATGATGGTCGGATTGTTCGCCGCCCCGGCCGCCTCACGCGTGCCAAGCTTCGCCCGCGCAGCACGAAGCCACGCCGGCTCTAATGCCGTCGTCATGTCGATTATCTCCAGGTGGGGTCCCCGCGCTTTCGCAGGGACGGGTCAGGGGTTCTTGTCGATCTCGCGTAACGTGGCGGTCATGTCGGGCGGCACGGGCCGCTTGCCGGGAATGACGGCATCGAGCGCGTCGATGGCGCTTTGGCCACGGCGCTTGAAAAAGGTGATGATGCCCGCGCCAGCTGCGCCGCACATGCCGCCCGTGCCGAGGGCTGCGAAGAGGTCGACCTGATGCTCAACGATCCACACGGCGGTGACGAGCAAGGCGATCCCGGTAACGATGCCGTCGAGCAGCCACCGTTTCGGCCCCTTGGCGTCGAGGGTGATGAACAGCCGGACCATGAAGCAGGTGAGCAGCCCGACGCACATTGAGCCCGCCGGGAACGAATAGCCCAGCACCGACCAGATAACCGGCACGGTGGCGGCGGGCGCGGCAGAGATAACCGCTTCCCTCATCATCGAAGCCCGACGGCGGCACCCGCCATCAACAGGCTGACCACCAGCACCAGGGCGGCGCGGCGCAACTCCGGCCACCGCGACCACATATCGACAGGCAGGGGGGCCTTGCGAAGCTGATGCTCGATTACAGGCTCGGCGAGCACGTGGATCGCCATCCACAGGAAGCCGCAGCCGACTGACACAGGGTCGAGCCACCGCTTGGCCTCGGCGACGCGCTCGATCGTGCCAACGTCGCCGGATGACCAAGACCAGAGACTGACCGCCTCGGCGGCACCGCGGCTGGCGATCGCGCAGCCGGCGAGGAAGACGATGAGACGATAAACCGACACGGGATCGGTCGGATGGTCAATGGATCGGGCCTTCCAGATGCGGCGGCCTTGCTTGCCGGCCATCATCAGGCCTAGGCACATGGCGGCCGTCATGACGAACAGGTTCCACGCAAGCAGGCCGGGATTGTCGGCCAGCGAAGGCGGCGCGAGGGCGGTCGTCGCCCTCATCGCCTCGCCGATATAGTTGCTGGTTGCGGAAGCGTTCATGCGTCACCTCGATCAGCCGACGGGGAAAGGATGGAGCTCCAGGCAACGCGGCTTGCGCTGACAATCGCGCCGAGCGTTGCGGCATTGGCAACGGCGGCCTTCGCCCCGATCCGAAGCGCCTCGATCGCGGCAGCGGCCGCCGTCCATGTGTCCGCCCGCTTGATTACAGCGGCGGCCAGCTCGGCGATCGGCACGGCGCGCGTCGCTGCCTCGGCCGCAAGGAACGGGACGGCCGCGGCATGGTCGGCCACCCACGCCCGCGCCTCGGCTTCTTTGCGCTGATAGGTCAGCGCCTGGCCCGCGCCCGACGTAAGGAAGACCTGCCGCGCCTGCTCCGCCTGCATGTCGATCTGGCCGACAACGGCCGCGCGGATCACGTCGAGGTCGACGTCCGCCTGCTGCACCGCTGCCGCCGGCACCAGCGCGATGCCGAGCCCCTCAGGCAGCGATTGCAGCTCGGCGGTGCCAACAGAGCCGGCACCACGATAGCGCTCGATGCCCGAAACGAGGTCGTAGACAATCCAATATTCCATGATGATGCCCTCGGGTGTCAGCGCTTGAATTCGGTCACGGCGATGGCTGCGCTGCTGTACGCCCAGGACGTATTTGCCGTGCGGACGTAATAGCGGAGGTAGAACTGGACGGTTTCACCCGCGTTGAATAAAACCTGATGGAAGAAGGACACCGGCACGGCCGTCGTCGACGGCGAGAATGCCACCTCGCGCGACAGCGGGATGCTACCGCCGCTGTACGCCGCCCATAGCTGCACCGACATGATGCCCGAGCCGCCGGTGCGCCGGCCGTCCGACTGCACGTTGACGAGCATGCGCCCGCCCGAGCTGAGGATCGACAGCCGCTCCGTCTCGCCGTCAGTCTCCTGGCTGACGCCGCTCCCCGCCATGTTGCTGTTGGCGGCACCGTTGGTCATCTGGTTGGCGCCGACCTTGCTCGTCGTGATCGTGCCGTCGACGACGAGGTTGCCGCCAATCCGACCGTTGCCGATCAGCTCCCAAGCCCCGCCAAACTGATCCGACCAGAGGCTGAGCCGAGCGACCCCGTTACCGCCATCGGCGAGCAGGCGGACATAGGCTGTGGCCTTGCCAGCAAGGTCGACCAGCGTGCCGGCCTGCTGCTGCACGGTGGCGGCGGTGCCGTTGTACGCGCTGCGCAGGTCGGTGACGCTTTGGGTCACGGCGCCGATCTTCGGGTCGACGACCGCCGTCACCCGCTCGTCGATCTTCGCCGTCAGATCGCCGCCGGAGCCATTCACCTGCGCTTCGAGGTTTGATACCCGCTGGGCCGAAGCAAACCGGCCATCGGTTACAGCAGTCTCGACGCTGCCCAGACGTGCCCGAGCATCGTTTAAAGACGCCGTGATCGTGTCGCTGACCTGCGCAAGGGATGTGTCGCGGTCGACCGATGCTCGCTCGACACGACTGATCTCGGCGCGGACGTCGGTATTCGTGGTCAACAGCGCAGCCGACACCGTGTCGACGCGGATGCCGAGGGCGCGATCGGCCTCGCTCATCGCGCTGTTGGTCTGGTCGACGCGCGTGTTCGTCTTGCTGTCCCGGCTGACATAGTCGGTCGTGATCGAGTCGATCCGTTGCCCGATCGCCGTGTCGGCATCGCTGAGGGCCGTCACCGACGTGGTGATGCGCGAATTGGTCGTGGCGTCGCGCCCGAGATAATCGGTGGCGATGGTGTCGATCCGGCGGCCGATTGCGGCATCCGCGCTGCTGAGTGCCGCGACTTCCGTCGTGATCCGGGTCCCGGTCGCGGTATCGGCCGCTTTGTAGTCGGCGGTGACGGTGTCGATGCGCTGCCCGAGTGCGGTGTCGCGGGTCGTCGACGCAAGCTCGACCCGGCTGATTTCGGCGCGGGTGGCGGTGTCCTTGGTGGTGACGTCGGTCACGATGGCGTCGACGCGCTTGCCGATCGCTGTATCTGCGGCGGCCAGCGCGGTGACCGAATCAGTGATCCGCGTGCTGGTCGCCGCGTCTGCCGCCTTGAAGTCGGTGGTGACGGTGTCGATGCGCTCACCGAGGGCCTTATCGGCAGACGAGAGCGCCGTGACTTGGGTCGTGATCCGAGCCTGCGTCGCTGCGTCGAGCGCTTTATAATCGGTCGTCACCGTGTCGATGCGTTGCCCGAGCGCCGTGTCGCGGGTCGACGATGCCAGCTCGACGCGGCTGATCTCCGCGCGAGTGGCGACATCTTTGGTGGTTACGTCGGTCACCACGCTGTCGATACGGCGACCGATCGCGGTATCTGCATCGGACAATGCTGCGACCGAATCCGTGATGCGGGTGCTGGTCGCCGCGTCCGCCGCCTTGAACTCGGTGGTGACCGTGTCGATGCGCTCGCCGAGCGCCTTGTCGGCCGCCGAGAGGGCGGTGACCTGCGTCGTGATGCGCGTGTTGGTGACTGCGTCACGGCTCGTAAAGTCGGTGACGACGCTATCGATGCGTCGCGCGATCGACCGGACGTCGTCTGTACGGACCAGCCGCTCGGTCTCGATCAGCGCGCGTACCTCGCCGTCGTTCTTGTTGGTGACGACCGTAAGGGTGTCGATGCGCCGATCGAGCAGCTCGTCCTTGCCCTGCGCGCGGTTCGCCTCGGCGTTGAGATCGCTCATCGCGGCATCGATGCGGGCGTTCGCGCGCGCCGTCGCTTGATCAGCTTCGGCGCGCGCCGCCACCACGACACGATCTGCGGCAGCCAGCGCCGCGTCGAGAGCAATGCCTCCTGCCAACAGCCGACGATTGAGATCGGCAAGCGCCGCATCGGCCTTATCGCCCGCGGCCTTGATCAGAGCTTCGGCCGCCGCAACCGCCCGGTTGATCGCAGGGATCGTGACTGTTTCGAGGATCTCCGACCGGCGCTTCACCGATTCCGCATCGGCGATCACCTGTCCGGCCGGGACGCCGGCAACGGCGTCCGTATCCTTCGACGTGTTCTTACCCGTGTTATCAGCATCGTCCGTCGGCTTGGTGCCGTCGGGATCGGTGACGCTGGTCCATGGAATGGTGAGCGGCGCGACGGTCGCCGCTTCGCTGAAACCCTCGATCGAGAGCGACACCGTGCTGACCGACTGGCCAACCTCAACCGAGAAGTCCTTGAAGAACCCATAGACGGTGAGGCTTTCGGTGGCCCGATCCGCGAGCCATAGCGACGGCACCGCACGCACCGCGGCGATACGCCCGATGACCTGATCGACAGCGTCGGTACGGATCAGCGCCTTGGCCGCCATCCGCTTTGCCCATGCGCGCGGTACGATCGCGATCTCGCCGAAGTCGTCCGTCTCGCGCTTGCTATAGTCGGTGATGCCCGAGGTTGGCGACGAACCGGTGCGGCCGAGCGGGCGCAGCGTGCCGACCATGAGCGTTCCGACCGAAACCGTGCCATCTCCGACGCGGGTGTCCTGCCATTTCGTCGTGTCGCGCACCGCCCCAGTATCGTCCCACCTGGGCGGTTCTGCCGAGGCGGTGCCCGCGACGGTATCCCGGAAGGTGCCGGTGTCGTCAAAGGCGGCGGCATCCTCCAGCAGCACGCGCTGCGCGCTGTTGCCGACGGCCGTCAACGTGACGGTCAGGCTCGCACCGGCAGCCGCGATCAGATCCAGGAACAACGCCGACGTAGCACCGCCCGTCACAACGACGGTGCGATCATAGCTCGGTGCCTGGACGCGCACCCTCGCGGCATTGGTGTCGAGGATCGCCAGCCCGGACACCGCCGGCCCCGGCCGCAGTGCAACGGTGATGGCATTGTCGTCGGTGGTGGTCGACCCGATCGCCTGATCGAACATCGCCCAGCGGTTCGTTGGGCCGACGTCGAGCCACGCGCCGACGGTCGAGGCCGGATCGTTGCCGATGTTGCTGGCGATGATGCTTTGGTAGACGCGGTGCGTGCCGCGGCGGACCACACGGGTCCCGGCAGGATAGCCGCCTGCCGAGGACCATTCGATTGCGTCATCCTCAGCGACGCTGCTCGACGTCAGGACGGCGTCGGTGACCGTGATCGGCTGCAACACCTGCAACGTCGATGGTTTGCCGCCTGCCGCGGGGTCGACACCATTGTCGGTGAACTCGGCCTCGCCGGTCAGGCCCTCGACCGTCAGCGTGCAATAGCTGATCGGCGGAACCGCGTGATCGACCTCGAAGCTTTTGTAGAACCCGCGGACCGTGAGGTTGTCATAGCGATCGTCGCCGATCCACGTCGCTGACGTGGCGCGCAGATCGGCGAGCTGCCGCTGGAGCGCGTCCACGCCGACGGTTGGCACCGCCAGCCGGACGGAGATCTGTCGCGCGAAACCGCGCTTGACGACGGTCGTGACGCCGAACTCGTCGGTAGTCCGGCGGCTATAGTCGGTGATGCTGATCGTCGGGGACGTCTCGACCGTCCCCAGCTCGATCGTACCGGTCTCGGTGACAACCCTCATGCTGCATTCCCGATGCTGATCGCTTGACCGCTATGGTCCGAGGTAACGGCATCGAGGATGCGGGCGGTCGCCTTGGTGTTGTTGACGATGGCGGCCTGCCCGGAATTGTTGTCACGCCGCATGGCAGCCACTTCCTCCTTTAGCTCTGCGAAAGCAGTGGCCAGCGCATCATCGTTCGCCGGCATCGTCGACACCGCTGCGGCGGCCGCTGCGGCAGCTCCGCCGTCTGCGGCCGCGGTTCCCTTGTTGGACGTCGCCACGCCCCTCGCGAGCGCGCCCACGACGCCGTACGTCGCTTCCAAGCTGGCGGCCGTCTGCGCCCGTACGCGCTCCAGCTCCTGCCGGCTGGTCGCCCGATCGGCCGCGGCGGAAAGCAGCGCTTGGCTTAGCGCCGGCAGGCTCTTGGCGGCGTCCTGATCGCCAGCGCGAGCGGACGCGGTCGCGGCGTTGAACTGCCCCATCAGCGTCGCGAAGCCGTTTCCGCTTGCCGTATCGGTGAGACCGCGGATGCGCTTGACCTCATCCATGATGCTGTCGCCGACCGACGACCACGCATCGCGCAGCGCCTCGGCGGCCTTGGCCGCTTCCTGCGCATCCTGGATCGCCCAGATCTGCTGCTGCAATGCGCGGTTGCTGACGTCGATCTTGGCGAGATCGAGCGCGCGAAGAGCCGCCGTGTTGCCCTGCAATTCCAGCAACTGGCGTTCGAGATCCTGCCGCTCGGACGCGATGTCAGCCGCGCTCTTCGCGCCTTCCATTGCCGATTGCAGATCGGCGAACGCCGGTGCCAGCTTCAGCAGCGTGGCGTAGGTCGCCTGCCCGGCCGCGGTGGTGAGATCCTGCGCGTCGACGAGCTGGCGGAAGCCGGCGAGGCTCGACGGCATGGCCATGCCGAGGCTGTCGAACACCTTGGCGAACTGCGCGGTCTTGGCGGCCGCCTGCTCTTCCTTGCTGTAGAACGCCTCGAAATAGGCGCCTGCCGCACTGGTCAGGTCGCTGACGCTGTCGAACTGGTCGGCGAGCGCGATCTTGGCATCAATGCTGAAGCCGCGCGTCGCGGTGCCGAGCAGGTCCAACGAGGCGCCGACCGCCTCCACAGTTGAGGCGACGCGGACAAGCGTCTCGAACGCGCCCTCGCCAACCTTCTGGAAGCGTTCCAGGCCAGGAATCGCCGTCGCTGCCATCTTGTCGGCTGCGGCACCGAACACCGCGGTCAGCTTCTCCTGAATCTGCTCACCAGTGAGACCCTTCAGGTCGATCTTGCCGATGCTGACGACGAAGCTGTTGAGCCGTGCCTGCACGTCGCTGGTAGCGATGCCGAGCGGCCCGGCCGAGGCGGCAATCGCATCGTTGAACTGCTTCAGGATCAGCGTGAACTGGTTCTCCAGGCCAGCGTCAGCGGCGCTGTACTTGGTTGAATAGGACGTCCCCGTCTTGATCCCGAGGAACTTCTTCTGCTTTTCGATATCCGAATAATAGGAGGCGTCGTATCCGCCGGCGAGCACGCTGCCGAGCTGCTGATCCTTGCCGTAGAGACCGCTGCCGACGACCGTCGTCTTGGAGCCGAACAGCGAACCGATGAGGCCGCCGACCGCGCCGATGATGCTGCCGACGACCGGGATCTTCGAGAACAGCCCGCCGCCCGTCACGATGCCCGAGAGCAGCTTGCCGGTCGTGTCGGACTTAAACCCTTCCGTGACGCCCGCCGACGCGTTGACGTCGCCTGCGCGCACGACCAGCGCCGCGACGTTGCCGATCTGGCTGTCGATCGACTTCAGCGAAGCCGCCATCTGACGCGCATAGGTGTTGGTCAGCGTGTCGACCTCCTTCAGCGCGTCCATCGAGCGCTTGAGGCTCTCCGACTGCGTAGTGCTGTTGCCGAGTACGGTGCCGGTGCCCTCGTTGGCCTTCGGCAGCGTGTTCTTGCCGCTGCCGCCGAAGAACCCGGTCGCAACGCCGATCGAGGCGAGCGCGGCGGCCATTACCGCCATGCCGGCGAGGTTGAACGGGAACGGCGACGATGCCGCAGTCTTCGCCATGGCCGCGGTGCCGTCGGCCGCCGCGCGAACGGTCGAGTTCGCGACGCTCGCGGCGGTGAAGGCGGTATCGGTGGCCGCGCCCGTCGCCGCGGCGGTGGTGCGGGCGATGGTGACACCGCCGTTCAGGCCGAGCTGCACCGCGGCGTTCTTGACCGCCATGGCGAGTTCGACAGCGCGGAACACCTTCTCGGCCGACGCCATCGCCTTGTACCCGCCGGTGCCTTCCTTGAAGAACCCCCTGGCGGCCGATGCCATGTCGCCATAGGCGCCGATCTGCGCCGACGCCGTCCGCAGCGCATAGAGGCGGCTCTCGTGATCAAGACGCGTCTGGTCACCGTTCGCGGCCTTGATCGCGGCGCGGTGCTCCTCCTGAAGTCGCGCCTGATCAGCGTAGTAGCCGGTCATGATGGTGGCGGCATCGCCAATGGCTTGACCGACATTGCCGAAGGCGTCCGCCATGCCCTGCGCGGCGCGCTGTGCGGTCTGGTCGACGGCATCGAGCAGTTCGGACGTCGCGGACAGCGACGCATTGAAGGCGTTCTGCTTGTCGGTAACGGCCTGCTGCGCATCGGCGATGGCGACCTGCTGAGCCACATAGTCAGCGCCGTCGCGGCCGGTGAACTCGTTGGCACGCGCTTCCTGCGTTGCCTTCAACGTGGCGAGCGCATGCGTCCGCGCCGCATCCGTCGCACCCACGAGACGCAGCTCTTCCGCGAGGGTGTCGAGCTGGTCGCGGCCACCCGCCATGGCGGATTGATAGCGCGCCTTGGTCTCTGCCGCGGTCAGCCGGTCACGCGCCGCGCGCTGATCGTCAAGGGCCTGCTCTGCTGCCGCGGCACCGATCAGATCCTTGCGTCTGGAAGCCGCTTCCTGCGCCGCGAGGAGCGGGAGGTCGGCCATCCGATCGCGCAGCAGATCATTGGCCTTGGAGGCCGGCACATTGCCCTCGGCGATGATGCCGTTGACCGTCTCTTGAGCGAGCGCCTGGTCGCGCATCGCGGCGGTTCCCTTGGCGGCGTCGCTGACGCGCTGAGCAACGACAAGCCGGACCTCGCGGTCGACCATGATCTCGATATCGCCACGCTTCTTGATCGCCGCGCTCTCCGCCTTGACGCGGGCCTCGGCGATCAGGGCGGCTGCGCCCGAGACGCTATAGGCCTTGGCCAGCTCGTAGAGGTTGCGAATCTGCGCCTCGGCCGCCTGCGCTTCGCGGGCGAGCTGCTCGGCGTGATGATCGACCTTCGGGGCAGGCGTGTTGTTGAACCCGATCGTGCCGGCGAGACGCTCACGCGCGTTCTGGATCGACGCCTTCTTCACCCGCGCGCCAAGCTTGCCGAGATACGCATCCGCCTTGCGATAGGCCTCGCCATAGGTGCGGTCGATCAGGGTAGGATCGCCCGTAACGAGGTTCACCAGCCCCTTGCGGCTGCTGATCTCGCCCATGTACGCCTTCGTGCCGGCGACGCCCGCATACAGGCCAGCCAGCGCTTTGCGGCTGTACGACGTGAGATCGTCGAGGACGCCCTTCACGTCCTTGCCCATGGCCTTCATGTCGCCGACGAACACGCTGGCGACGTCCTTGCCGACCTCCGAGAACAGCGCCTTGGACACGTCGCCCCATTCGACGGTCGCATCCTTCAGCTTGAACAGCTCCTGCTTGGTCGCACCCGCCCCGCCGGTGATATCGCCGAGGTCGCGCGTCAGCTGCTTGTTGGTGACGCCTTCGCCGACCCACCGGGCGAACAGCGCGAAACCGGCGCCGGCCGCCGCCAGACCGACCAGCAACGGCGCGAACCGGACGGCAAGACCAGCAACCTCGCGACCGAACCCGCGCAGGCCGCCCTCGGCCATCTGCGCGACCTGTACGATCTGGAAGCCCTGCTGGATGAACACGGTCATGGGCTTCTGCCCGGTGAGCAGGCCCTGCGTGATATCGGGGAGCTGGAGTGCGATCGTCTGCAACGCAAAGCCGCTCTTGCGCGCGGCCCCCGCCATCGCGTCGTGCTGCTTGGCCGACACGTTGGCGCGATCGGCCAGCATGCTCTCCGCCCGCGCCATCTCCTCGGCCGACAGACCCGCCGCGGTCATCACCCGACGCGCCTCGGCGATCTCGCTGTTGAGGCGGTTCTGCGCCGCTGCGGCCGGATCGAGCATCGCGCGCAGCTTCGCCAGCGCCTCAGCATCACGCTCGGCCGCGGCGTCCGCCTCGCGCATCGTCGTGATTCCCCGGCGAGCGGCGGCCTCGAACATATCGTGCGCAGCCGCGGCCGAGCGCAGCTCCTGCTGATAGCCGGCCATGGATGCAGCCTTGGCGGCGGCTTCCTCTTCCTTCAGCGCCTGCACGCCGGTACGCACCCGCGCCTCGAACATCTCGTGCGCCCGTGCGGCCGATCGCAGCTCCTGCGCTTGCGCAGCCATGGCGTCTGCCTTGAGCGCGGCCTCCTGCTCCTTCATGGCCTGCACGCCGGCACGCACACGGGCCTCGAACATCTGGTGCGCGAGCGCGGCCTCGCGCATCGCCTGCGCCTCGACCACGGCCGCCTGCGCGGTCTGCGCCTCCGCAGACACGAGCAGCGTCAGCTCCGACCGCAGCCGGGCGGCAAGGTCGGTGTTGCGGGTGCGCTCGGCGGCTAGCGCCGCCTCCTCGACCCGCATGGCACGGATCTCGGTGCGGCTCTTGCCGTACGTCGCGTTCTGGCGCTCCAGCTGGCGCACGAGCGATTCGCCGGCACGTTCGGCGCTCGCCGCTTCCAGCGCGGCAGACCGCAGCTCGCGCGTCGCGGTCGCGCCCAGCGCCTTGAACTGCGCCGAGGCGTCCTTGAGATCGAGGCCGTTCGACACCGATGCCTGAATGCGCTGGAAGTCACGCACCGCGTTAGCGCTGGTCGTGCCGATCAGATCGTCGAGCGACTTCAGGCCGCCGAAGCTGTCACCGAAGTTGATGACGAAATCGACGCCGAGATCGGGAGAGCCCGTATCCATGCTCACGCCCTCCCTTTCTCAATCAGCCAAGCACCGCTTCTAGGCGGGCCTGCTCGGTTTCAATGGCGCGCCGGTCCGGGCCTGAGTGCCACGGCGCCGGGTGGTTCTCGCTTTCGGCGAGGCGGCTTTCGGTGAGGTACGCCTGCGACAGGGTACGCATCAGACGCGCTTCCCATGGAGGAAGCCTGACCCATGTCCCCTCCTGCCACGCGACGATCTCGCGCCAGCTCAGCGGCACGGCACCCATGCCGGCGGCTTCGGTGATGCCCATCTCGATCAGACGATCGATGATGTGCGGCGCGGGGTTCGGCGGCATCTGCGGCGTGATCTTCTGCCGCTTCAGATCCTCCAGCCGGGTCAGCTTGTTTTGCGGCGCCTCGGCTTGCCCGCGCCTGCTGTCCCGGTCCGGCTTCGGCACGGCATTGAGCCATGCCATGTGCCGGACGTAGAGGCTCAGCTGGTCGCCGAGCCGCCCGTGAACTTTCCCCAGTCACCCAGGAATTTGACCACCTGTTCCTTGATCCAGCCGAGGGTCGGATCGGAATAGACAGCGAGATAAAGTGCACGGTTCGACAGCGGTACACCATCGCTGCCATCGTGCTCGATGTTGCGGAAGCCGGCGGTCAGGTCGGCGAGATCCTCGCTGGACTCGGTGCGGCGCTGCTCGACCGGGACATGCGCGACCTTGTTGTCGTTGTCCTGCAGGCGCCTGATCGTGCGCGCCGACTGGCGCTCTTCGATCCGGGCATATTCGGGCGAGCCGGGGCTGTAGAGGTCGATGCCGACGGCGGCCTTGTCGTCCTCGTACAGGAACGAGCCGTCCGGCCCCTTCAGGTGCAGGAAGGCGGTGGCGGCGACGGCGAGCGTCTTGATCTTCATGGGTAATATCCTCGCGGGGGATGGTCGCACCGACCCGCCCCGCACCCGCGATAGCGGGGCGAGCCGGTACGTTATGGACGGCGTCGCGGGCGCCGGAACTGGGAAAGGGTTAGGCCGCGGCGGGCGCCTTCAGCACGTCGGTGCTGATCTCGATCGACGGGTTCGCCATCACCATCGAGTTCGCGGCGCCGATGTTCTCGGGATAGCCGAACACACGGGCACCGAAGAAACGGCGCGAGCCGTTCGGGAGGGTGATGCGGAACCAGTAGAGCTTGCTGGTCTTGTCGTCGGCTGCGGTCCGCAGCAGCGTCTGGCCGGCGTCTTCGTCATCGTGCGCCAGCTGCGGCTGGATTGCGCCGGAGTTGCTCGGCCCCTTGTACTTTTCCAGCGGTCCGTCGAGCGGCTGGAAGTTCACGACCTCCTGCGTGGCGCCGAATGCGCCCAGCTGCTCGACCTTCCCGATCGCGGTGTAGGTGAGCGCCGAAGCACCGGCGACGTCAGCCGTCGCCGGGCTGCCGACGGAAATGGCGAGCTTGGAACCCGCCGCAGTCATTGCAGTCATAATCTACGTCCTTGGTCAGCGAGCCGGCGGAGCCGGCGGGACAGTCCTGTCGCGGGCAGGAAAGTGGATCAGGCGGTGCCGTTCGCCTCGTCGACCAGCTGCTGCGCGGCGGACGGCGCGTCGATCAGGCCAGCGGCAGTGTAATTCGCCAGCGTGTCGTCATCGACTTCCACCGGCTTGCCGGCCTCGAAGCTCTTGCCGGTGCCGGCGTCCTTGAAAAATCGCGTGGCGATGTTGTGCTTTGCGGTGCCGGTGTTCTTGGCGGCCATGGGTCGTCTCCTCAGAAAGGCGCGTCGAAGGACACGCGGAAATCCTGCGTCTGCTCGAAGCTGTCGGCCGGGCCGGCCACGTCCGGGCCGGCGCCGGCAGAGAGCACGGCGACGCTGTCGAAGCCGGCGATCGTGCCGGTCTGCCCCGCACAGGCAGCAAGGATCAGCTTCATGATCTCGCGCTGCTCGCGGTAGCTGGCGGCCCGAACCGTCGCGGCGACGCGGTCGGTGGTCGGCACGATCGCCTCGCGGCTCAGCGCCTGCCATTCGGTAGAGCTGATTGTCCGGAGCAGGATAGCGGGCAGCGGTATCCCGTCCGGCAGCCGGCCAGCCTTGATCCGGTCGAGCGGCACGCGACTGGTGACGGTCGCCGCGGCGCGCAGCAGCTCGCCGACGATCGAGACGCCGCTCATAGGTCTTTCTCCTCGGCGCCACTGTCCGGCAGGACGGCGCCGACGCTGATGCGCGAATTGATATGAGCCTGCGCCGCGGCGATGGCCTCGCCGGCCTTCGTGTCGCGCGCGGGGCGCAGGAACGGAAATGGCTGCGCACCGGGATGGTAGACGGTAGAACCGACCGGCTTGCCGTTGATAACGAGCGTTGCCTTGAACTCAGCATCGCCATTCCGATTGATGCGGCGGGCTGTTCGACCCTGCCGCACCTGATCGTCGACCGAGATGAAGTGCGGAGAGGTGCCGTACTCCATCCAGATAGCCATCGATCGCGCATAGCCAGGCTTCACCGTCACGGTGACACGGATATGATCGGCCTCGATCTGGCTGTTCGCGACGATATTCTCGCTGACATAGTCGGAGCGCGACCGCAGCTTCGCCTCCTCGGCGATCACGTCGCCACCGGCACGGCCGGCGCCGCGCAGCACCTTGGTGAGGTCCGCCGGCAGGTCGCGGAGGTAGCGAGACACCTCGGCGCGGCCACGAACCGGTGCCATCAGGCCCCGTTGCCCGCCGAGCTGTAATCCTCGACCATGAATTCGAGACCGTCTTTCCAGCCGATCTCTGCTGGGCCGGCGATGATCTGCATGACGCGCGCGCCCATCACGAACCGCATCGCGGCGGTCACATCGGTGCGGAAGCGCATCCGCACCCGCGCCGGCCGCGCAGCGACGTTGATCCCCTCGGCGAGGCGTTCGCCGCGGCTCGGCAACGCATCCTGCACGCTCGCCCAGACTTCGGCGACAGGCTCCCAGGTGCCCGAGCCCGCGCCTTCCAGCGTGGTATCGGCGACAGGCCGCTCGATCCGGATGCGTCGATCGAGCGAGCCGGCGGCAAGGCCTGCCATCAGGCCATCACCGGGGTGCGGATGTCACCGATCAGCATCTCGACGCCGAACGGCATGTTGGCGAGCGCTGCGGCAGTATTTTCCTCGCGGTTGCGGTAGAAGTGGCCGGCGAGGAGCAGAGCGGCAGTCTGCAACGCCGGCTCCTCAGCGCCGAGGTCGAGATAGCCCGCCTGATATTCGATCGTGACGGACATGTCGGCGAATGCCGCGAACCACGAAAGCCCCGTCACAGTTCGCAGATCGAGGCCATCGAAAACATAACTCAATGCAGGGCATGCCTGCGGCGTCAAACCAGACCGACCGTAGGTGATGGCATCGACCGACGCCGGCCCCATCGGCAAGCGGATCACACGCTCGTGCGGCGTCAGATCGGTATAGGTCGCCCGCCATCTGCGCCGAGTGAGCGAGATCCCGACGCGCTTTTCCAACCAACCGAGCGCGCCCATGCGCGCCGAGGCGACGATCAGGTCTTCGCCTTCAGGGTCTTTCAAATGCTGCATGAGCAGCTTCATCGGCAGCGCAGCTTCCGCGTCGAGCGGGGCGGCAGCCTTCAACGTCATGGCCATGCCGCCCCGCCTTTCGCTTACTTGGTCGTCTTCGGCTTGGTTGCCGCGGCGAGCTGCTGCTCGAGATCGGCGATGCGCGTCGCGTCCGCGTCGGCTGCCTGACGCAGCTCGGCATAGTCGGCGGTCACCTTGTCGTGCTGCTCGCGCAGCGCCGCGAGGTCGGCGACAGCCTGATCGCGGGCGGCCACAGCGTCGTCACCCTCGGCATTCGCATCGGACAGCTCCTGCTTGAGCCGCTCGTTTTCGGCCCGAATGCCTTCCTTGTCCGTGACATGGGAGTTGTTCATGTCGCGGAACAAGTCCTCGCTGGTGCCTAGTGCGGTCTTCAGACGCTCGATCTCGGCTTCGAGCACGACGGCAGGGCTGCCAGCGATGCCGGCGGCCGGCTCGACGAACGGGACGCCCGGCCCGGACGACGCACGGGGCGGCTGACCGGTCATCACTTCGCCCGCACGGAACGCGAGATCCGCGCGACGATCACCGGGCTGGACAACCTCAACTTCGACGGTCTTGGTGACGATCGGGCGGAAGTGATCATCGACCAGCTTCCCATCCACGACATAGCCTGCAAGGCCGCGGCCGACGAAATAGTCCTCGCTGCCCGCCGACCGCTCGACCTGCTGACCCTTCTTGAAGCTCTCCGGGGGAAGGGCCTCGGTGGTGTAGTCCTGAAGAAACTCGATCATTGGAGGCCTCCTCAGCCGACGGTCTGGGCGAGCGATGCCGCCGAGTTCTGGGTGCCGGTGCCGGCGCGGAAGTCGGTGCCGATAACCGACGCGGCGAGCTGGGTCGCAGCGCCTCCCACGGTCACCGTCAGCCGGAAGAAGCGAAAGCCGGCGTTGCGATCGAAATCCTCCTGCCGAAGGTTGATCTGCGCCTGCCGGTCATTGCCGCCAGCCGCTACGAGCTGCGTGATCTGGCTGCCGGGGATCGGCTTCACATTGGCGCCATTGGCGTCGGTCGCTTGCTCGATCTGTGCATCGACGGTCGCATTCGCTCCGAATGCGCCGATGCTGATCAGCACCAGGACGGTGAAGAGCGACTGCATGTCGAGCCATGCGGTCGACACGGTCCCGACGCCGGCAGCGCGGGGGCTGACGCCCCCGATCACGCCGATGCGCGAGGACAGGTTGAGATTGTGGAACATCGATGAGGTCCTTCTGCTCCGGCCGCCACCTGCGGCCGGCCCGCGCGGGGCGCGGGTCCGGGGTGGTGGTTCAGGCGCGCTCGGCGAGCGTGACGAAGTGCGACTTGGTCCGGTTGCTCTTCGGCATCTGGACCGGCTTCGACAGCACCGGCTGTCCGCCGATGCGGAACATCCAGCGATATGCGGTCAGCGCATAGTCGAAGTAGAGGTGGATCGACTCGGCGAACGTCGCGGCGTTCTGCCGGCGGAACGCCT
Organism: Sphingomonas sp. 2SG; assembly: GCF_005503285.1. NCBI lineage: Bacteria > Pseudomonadati > Pseudomonadota > Alphaproteobacteria > Sphingomonadales > Sphingomonadaceae > Sphingomonas > Sphingomonas sp. 2SG. The sequence continues at coordinate 5,653 of NZ_SCMZ01000017.1, read as the reverse complement.
CGTAACCGTTCGGATTGACGAACTGGACGTCACCGCGCTGCCCCAACGAAGGCGAGTGCTCGTTGAAGATCACGGGGCGCCCAAGGATCGCACCGCCGGGGCTGTCGTGGAAGTTCTCCAGCCAGACCGGGCGCTTCGCCTCGTCGTTGAGATCGGCAAGAGCTTCGACCGCCTCGCTGTTCATCAGCCACGTCGCCTGGCTCGGCATGATCATGCGCGAGTAGAGCTGGAAGAAGTTGCGCCGCGTGAAGGACATCGCCTCCTGACCCGGCTCCTTCGGCACGGTGATGGTCGCCGGGGCCGCCATCCATCCGAGCGGTTTCTCGACGCCGTCGCCGAACATGAAGGCTTCTGCGACCGTCCAGCGGATCGCGGCCGACGCATGATTGGTGAGCAGGCCGGCCACACGCGGCGCATCCTGCAGAAGCTCTTCGCTCGCGAGGACGAACGCGTAGATCTCGTTGAGCTTGGTTTCGCGCGGCGTCAGCTGCGAGCGGGTCGGGCGCATCTGCTCGGCTTCGGCGCGCCAGAACGCCTTGACGCCAGTCGATCCCCAAGGCGTCGTTTCATCGCCGAGACCGACGACGCGATTGCTGCCCGTGGCCTCCGGCGAGATCAGATCCATGATCGGATCGTTGCCTTCGCCGAACACGAGGTTGGTGATCTGCTGTCGGAACTCGGGCGGCACGAGATAGCTGCCCATCTCGTCGCCGCCTTCCATGTGGACGTTCGTCGGCGCCGCCAGACGATCGTCCACACGGAAGCCCTGACCCGCTTGCGGGTTGGCACAGCGGACGGCGCCGGCGAACTCCGCGAGATCACGGAAACCGCCGGTGTCGAGCGCAGCGCGGGGCTGCGCAGGCACGGTGCCGCCGTTGGCCGCCGGGGACCCGGTCGATGGCGGGGGAGACGCGGGATCGGCGCCGATCGCGGACGCGGCGGCCATCGCGGTTTCGGCGCGCTGGATCTGCGCGGTCAGCCGCGCGAGCTTCTCGGCGTCAGCCTTGTCGGCGGCTTCCTCCTCGGCCGTGAGGTCGCGGTTCTCGGTGATCGCGGTGTTGAGGCGCTCCTGCTGCCGCTTCGCGGTGGCACGCGCCTCGGTCCTGAGCACCGCCAGATTGATCGTCATGGCTGTTCCTTGTTGCGGGCGCGTGGCCCATAAAAAAGGGCGGCCGAAGCCGCCCCGTACCTCCCCAATGGAGGATCTCGTCAGATGGCCGCAGCCATCTCCGCGACGGCTGCCTGCCGGCGCATCAGCGCCAGCCGCGACCGGCTCGTGTTGTATTTGGCGACGACGTCGCGCAGCGTGGCGATCCCGTCGATCGCGCCGTTCGCCAGCGCCTTCGGTGCCGAGAAGGTCTTGCCCGAGCCATGGGCACCAGCGACTTCGCTCGCCTTCATGCCGCGACCGCGCGCGATGGCGTTGGCGAAGGCGACGTTGCTCTCGTCGACGGACGCCTGGATCTCCGCGCGATCCTCGTCGGTCAGCGGCGCATAGGGATGCCCGGCGATCTTGTCCGGCGACGACGCGATCAGCGTGGTGACCATGCCGATCTTCTGCTCGAAGCCGCTGACGTCCGAATGGCCCGACCGGACACCAACCGATCCGACCTCGCCACTGGTGGTGCAGTAGAAGGCACTGCACTGGGTCGCGAGCCAATAGGCCGCCGAGAAGCAATAGGGGTCGGCGACAGCTACGATCGGCTTGGCTTCGCGAGCCTCGTAGATGGCATCACCCGCCTCGGCACAACCCCAGACGTAACCACCAGGCGAGCGCACGGCGAGGATGATCGCCCCGACCTTGCTATCGGCCGCAGCTTCGCGGACGCGATCGGCCAGCGTGTCGTAATAGGTGCTGCCGTACAGTCCGCGCGGCGCAAGCGTTCCGGTCACCGGTATGATGATCGTCGATCCGTCGCGGATCGGGTCTGCCGGCTTCGCAGCTTCCCGGCCGCCGGCCATGGCGGTTGCTAGGCCACGAATCGAGTCGGGCACCATCGCGTCGAGCGACCCGCTCTTGAGCAGCTCGGCAAGAAAGCCAGGGTGCATCGCCCACAGCGCCGACGAGGCGAGCATGCGGTCCATCTCAGTTCACCTTGTCTTGCGGGGCAGTCTCGCCGCCCGTCGTGGTGTCAGCCGCGCGGTTGCTGTTGAGCGGCGTACGTGGGTCCTTCGACCAATCCTCACCGACCGGCGTTTGCCCGAACCAATTCGTCCGGATCTCGTCGACGCTGAGGATGGATGCCGTTCGCGCAAGCACGGCGTTGCGCCACTGGGTGGCGGCGTCGCCGCGCAGCATGCTGTCCAGATTGAACTTCGCCCGGACCTTCTGAAGTCGCAGGTCCGGCGGCAGCAGACGGACGGTGACGGCCTGCTCCATGCGACGCGTCAGGGGCCGAACCGCCCAGTTCACGAACGAGCGGGTGTCCTGCTCGTTATTGCCGGCGTTGCCCCCTTCGTCACCCGTCATCGACCGCGGGATGCGCCAGTAGCGGCCCAGCTCCAAAGTGCGCTGCTTGAACAGTTCGACCAGCTGTGCGTCGCTGTTGCTGCTTGCGACCGCATCGTACTTGAGGCCCTGCTCGAAGACCGGCGTACCGCCGCGCTTCCATGCGCGAACGCCCTCGGCGATCCGATCGGCGGACTCGGCGGTCAGCGTCTTGTCCGTCGTAACGATGCCGGAGGGTCGGCGATCGTTGCGGAAGAAGGCGCGAGCGCCGACCTCTAAAGCGAGTTGGAAGTCGATCGCGCCCTTCGCCTGTTTCCATGGCGTCAACGGCTTCAGGCCACCATCGGCGATCCCGGTAAACCAGAACAGCTCCTGCGGCATCAGCCGACGCACCGGTCCGATCTCAGGCTGGTAATCGAGCGACATGCTCCGCTCGCCCCAGTTCGACACGGTGCGTAGCGGGTTGAGCGCCCAGATCTCCAGCCCGTCGACCCCGACGGTCGGCTCGGCAAACGCTTCGCCACGCAAGACACAGGTGAAAGCCATCGACGCCCAGAACTCGGCACCCGTCTGGAGGTGGTTGGGCTCGTATGCCAGCACGTTCGCCAGCGGAAAGTCGTTGCGGGGACCGTTGTCGTCCTTGAACTCCAGCGACAGGCTGCCGACCGCCTCGGCGATGATCGAGACGCAGAAGAACACGGCTGCGACACGTGCGGCCGTTTCGGCGGTGTTCGCCTCCATCGGCATCGAGGCCGACAGCACGTTCCACGTTTCATCCCCAAAGAAGCGGCCATCCGTCACGTTGGAGGGCTCAGGGCGACCTCCTACCGGCGCGGCGGCCATCAGACCGTCGGACGAGTTGAAGCGTCCCCTGGACGCGCGGCGATAGTCATCGGGGCTAGCCATCAGATTACCAACATGCCCCTTTCTTCGTAGACGAAGCCGCCGGCGGCCTCTGGGTTAAGACTCATCAGCATCGCGGCCGAAAACATCGCCGCAGCAGGATCGATTTTGGCGCTTGGCGACTGCTTCGTGATGGCGACGCCGTTTGCACCGCGAGGCTCCTGCTTCACGTTGCCGATGCACCAGGTCATCAATGCCGTTCCGGCATGCCGGACCGTCCTCGCCGCGCATTTCCGTGCCAGCCCTTTGATGGCACTGCCGAGACGCCACCCTTGCGGGATCGCCTTCAGCATCTTGTCGTCGAAATCGTTCGCGGCCAATTCGTCGACGATGGCCGCGACACCAGCGGGATCGAGACCGATCGCCTCTTCCTCAGGGAAGAGTCCCGCATCGCGAACCTTGATGAGAACCTCAACGACGCCGCGAACATCCTCCGTCAGATCGTCGTCGGCGAGATCCGCGTCGTCCCCTTCAGCAACATCGCCGAGATCATCATCATCCGGCATCTCGCACCGGGTGAGCGATCCCTCCGCTAACAGCTCGTCGAGCTTCGAAACGATGTCCTGCCGGCGTTTCCAAACGATTGACCAAGCCCAGGCATGCGCCCAGATCAGCCACCGCTTGCTGCCCTTCTCGCGGCCGATCAGGCAGAGGCCGAGCAAATCGTCTAAGCCGCCACCGTCGACAGAACCGACGATCACCTCACTGCGCCGGATCAGGTCATCCAACGACAGCACCGGGATCGCGCAACGTGGCCAGAATTTAGCGCCAGTCCAGCGATCCCGCGCGAGGCGCTGGCCAATCTCGACGTTAAGATACTTAGCCAGCACGATCTGTTCGGACGTATCGCCGTCCTCGCCCCGGCCTTCTTTTACCTGCCGCAGCTTGCGCTGAATGAAGGCTACCGACTGCGACCGGCCCATGTTCGGGTTGGTCACGTAGAAGTTGTCTGGATCGAGGTACGCCTCGTCCTCGCGCATCTGCTCCGGCCACTCGTAGAGCATGCCGAAGCTGCGCGGATCGTCGATCGTGCCGTCGCGCACGCCGCGGAAATAGTCGAGCTTGTCCTTGAACACGCCGCGCGGCGGCTCGTCGCTATGCGTCGTCAGGTAGATGACGAAGCCTTCGGGGCGCGACGCTAGACCGCCGGTCGCCTCCTCCAGCATCGACTCGGCGTTGGCCTTCTTCCCGAAGAGCCAAAGCTCGTCGACCAGGACGAAGCCGGCCTTGCTGCCGCCGACCGTGCCGGTGTCAGCCGCGATCACCTGCAACTCGGCGCCCGTCTTCCGGTGCCGGATCAGCCGTTGATTGTCGATGACGTGCAAGATGACCTTCAGCGCCGGATCGGCGCGGACCATCGCGGCGGCCGGGCCGAAGCTGTTGCCGGCCACCTTCTGCGTCGGCGCGAGGATGCTCAACGATGCGCCGTGCCGCCAATTGCGGATCAGCGCGGTCAGCATGATCCCCGCCGCGATCGTCGACTTGCCGTTCTTCTTGCTGATGAGGAGGAGGAACTCCTCGATCAATCGCTGACCGCTGTTCGCATCGTATGCGCCGAAGATCGCCTCGACGAGGTCGAACACGAATGGCTCGCATGCCTCGCCGAAGGTCGGCTGGCCGGCGACGTCGACCATTCGCAGCGACTTGAACACGTCGAGCGCTGCGGCAGCCTCGCTAGGGAACAGCGGCGTGAACGGCACCAGCGAGCGCCGCTCGACGATCCGCTTTTCCCAGTCCAGGCACGCCGTGCTCCAGACCGGCTGGAAAGCCGGCGCCGCCATGTCAGTTCAGCAGCCCAGGCGGCGGGGGCGGCGCCTCGTACTGGCCACGCAGCTCGTCGGCCGCCTGCTGCATCGTTGCCTTTTTGCCGAGCTTCTCCGCCTTCGGGGCGCGGGCGTTCCGCGAAACCTGATCCGACAGCAGGTCGATGCGGGCCTTCTCCAACCGGCGGCCGAGTTCCTTCTCAGCCGAGACACTGCCGGCCTTCGCGCCTTCGTTGAGGCGGCTCAGCTGGACCATTTCAAACCGGATGGCTGCCGCCTCGCGCTGAGCGACCTCGGAAGAATAATGCTTGCGCAGCGTCGGGACCGAGACCCCGATCGCCGTCGCCGCCTCTTTGACCGTCAGGCCGCGCGCGAACGCCAGCAGGACCTTGTTGGAGTTCGCAAGGGTCCGGACATGCTCCGGTCGTCCACGGCCTTCGTGGCGCGGCATGACCGGGTCGCCGAACAGGTCGACCTTCCGAAAATCCGCGTCGGCCAAAAAAAATCTCCAGATGAGAGGACTAGCGGTCTAAAGGCC
>NZ_SCMZ01000016.1:0-80798 GCF_005503285.1 Sphingomonas sp. 2SG | reverse complement strand
GCCCCGCGATGCTTCCGCCCTTTCCGCCCCCTCCGTCAGCGCGTTGCGCTGCCACCTCCCCCTGGCGGGGGAGGAGTTCGCACGAACGTCACCGCCCCCGCGGCTTCCATGTCGCGACTCGCCAGATGTACGCGATCACGATCAGCACCATGATCGCCACCGCCAGCGGTCCGACATAATGGTCCAGCTCGGCGAAGCGCGCACCGAGGTACAGGCCGGCGCCGGCGAGGATGCTGTTCCAGATCAGGCTGCCCGCAAAGGTCCAGACGAGGAACCGCCACACCGGCATGCAGGTAATGCCGGCCGGCAGCGAGATGATCGTCCGGAAGGTCGGCATGAAGCGGAACACGAACACCACCCAGCCGCCGCGCCGGACGAAGAAGCGGTGCAGCGCCTCGACATCCTCCCATTCCATCGTCAGCCAGCGGCCGTGCCGTTCAACGAAGGGGCGGAAGCGGGTGTAGCCGACGTGACGGCCGATATGATACCAGACGTAATTGCCCGCCGTCGTCCCCGCGGTGCCCCACAGGACGAGCGGCACCATCGCCATGTCGCCGCGCGCGACCGCCATGCCGCCGAGGCCCATGATCACCTCCGACGGGATCGGCGGGATGATATTCTCCAGCGCCATCAGCAGGAAAATGCCGATATAGCCGCCCCAGGCGATGCCGTTGAGGATGAACTCGGTCATGCCGGAGGGTAACGGCGGAGCCGTCAGCCGCGTTCCGACACCCTGCGCTCGATCGCGTCCCAGATCAGGCCGGCGACGTCGGTGCCGTCGAACCGCTCGATCGCGACGATCCCCGTCGGCGAGGTGACGTTGATCTCGGTCAGCCATTCGCCGCCGATCACGTCGATGCCGACGAAGATCAGGCCGCGGCGCTTCAGCTCGGGGCCGAGCGCGTCGCAGATCTCGCGCTCGCGGTCGGTCAGCTCAGTCTTCACCGCCGAACCGCCGACCGCGAGGTTGGAGCGGATCTCGCCCTCGCCGGGCAGCCGGTTGATCGCACCGGCGACGACGCCGTCGACCAGCACGATACGCTTGTCGCCCTTCGCCACCGCCGGCAGGAACGCCTGGATCATATGCGGCTCGCGCCACGTCTGGTTGAACACCTCGATCAGCGCGGAGAGGTTCGCGCCGTCGCTGCCGACCTTGAAGATCGCCTTGCCGCCGTTGCCGTGGAGCGGCTTGACGACGATCTCGCCATGTTCGGCGAGGAAGGCGCGCGCCTCGTCGAGGCTGCGGGTGATCAGCGTCGGCGGCATGAAGCGCGCATAATCGAGCACGAACACCTTTTCGGGCGCGTTGCGGACGCTGACCGGGTCGTTGACCACCAGCGTCCGGTCGGCGATCCGCTCGAGCAGATGCGTCGCGGTGATATAGCCGAGGTCGAACGGCGGGTCCTGCCGCATCAGCACGACATCGGCCTGCTCGCCGAGGTCGAGGCTGACCGGGGGATCGAACCGGAAATGATCGCCGTCGACCCGCTGCACGGTGACGGGATGCGCCTTCGCCCAGACGCGGCCGTCGCGATAGTTGAGGTCTTCGGCGTCGTAGTGGAACAGGCGGTGGCCACGCGCCTGGCCGGCGAGCATCAGCGCGAAGGTCGAATCCCCCGCGATGGCGATGCTGTCGAGCGGGTCCATCTGGACGGCGACGGTGAGGGGCATCGGGACACTCGCGGGCTGTTGATCTCGGGCGGGACTTAGGGTGGCGGGGCCGGAATGTCACCGTCTGCGCAGGTCCCGCGCGGCTTCATCCGCCGATCCACGCATTCTCGATATGCCGCGGCCGGGTGCCGGGCGCGAGCAGGATCACGTCGATGCGGATGTCGTCGCCGGGACCGGCGTAGCGCGGCATCAGCAGCGAGGCGGCCGCCGCGACGCGGGCGAGGCGCCGTTCGTCGATGGCAAAGTCGAGTTCCGCGACCGTGCGGCGCGTTTTGACCTCGACGAAGGCGATCAGGCCATCCTTGCGCGCGACGAGGTCGACCTCGCCTGCCGGCGTGCGGACGCGGCGATCGAGCACCGTCCAGCCCTTGAGCCGCAGCCACCAGCCGGCGAGCCGCTCGCCGCGACGACCCGCCGCCTCCGCAGTGCGACGCTCGGTGGTGGAGGCGCGGCGAGGGGGACGCATCGGCACAAGCTGCCGTACCCGCCGGCGTCGTGCAAGCCGCGGTCGTGTCCGATCGGTCTATAATGAACGACTGCAACCGTACCGGAGCGCCGGTGCGGGCATGGCCCGTCCAATCGAGAGTGAAGCGATGCTCGCAACCGACCAACTGGAACGAGAGATCATCGCCGAACTTGGCCGTCAGGTCGGCAGGCGGTTGAATTCCGACGAGCTCTCCCGGCTCAGCTTGATGGTCTTCTTTGAGCAGCGCTTGCATGACGACCCCGGCCCGGTGGCGCAGATCCTGTTGCGCATCGCCCTCAAGGCGTCGCCCTATGCGGCGAACGTCGCGGAGGTCCGAAATGCCTATCGCGAAATCACCCGGCTGCGCGTGGCGCGCGACATGCCGGCGTTGATCGACTGGCTGTCGACCTGCGACCGCCATGCCCTGCCGCTGCCGGTGGTCATTTCATGCGATAAATATCTCGACAAGGCGCGGCACGTGTCGCTCGCGCTGACCGACCGCTATTTCGGCATCGCCCCGATCATCGTCACCGGCGGCGATACGTTGGACTTCGCGCAGGACGGACGGATCCTGCGCCTGCCGGTCAGCGACGTCTATGAAGCGCTGCCGTTCAAGATCTTCGAGACCTTGGTGTTCCTGGACGCATTGGGCGCGTCTTACGGGGTCATAAAGATCGACGACGATCTGGACGTTGTCCCGCATGCGGCGCTGGATATCGACGCGGTGCGATCCGCTTTCGCAGGCGTCGACTATATGGGGCTCGCGCTGTCGTCGCTGCATCACGATCGCGCCTGGCATCAGGGGAAATGCGCGTCGGCGGTCGCGCCCGTCTACGGCAAGCCGTTCATCGCACCCTGGGCGCGAGGGGCGCTGTACTTCCTGTCGAAAACGACGATCGAGAAGCTCGCGGCGCAGTATCTGCGCTTTCCCGGCTGCCTCGCCGGTGAGCTCTACGAGGACAAAGCAGTCGGCGACGTGCTGCATGCGCTCGGCGTCCATGTGGTGGATCGTCCCCTCGACGATCTGCTCGGCGTCCGCACCGACGCGCCGGAACGTACCGTCCTGGTGGCGGAGTGACCGCGGTGGCTAATTCACGACGCGGAAGGAATAGCTGTAGTCCGTACGCGGCGCACCGGTGATGCCGGCGATCGTCACCGTATAAGTGACGCCCGCCTGCAACCCGGCGACGCGCCATTGCAGGTTGTTGGCGAGGCCATAGCCTTCGTTGTCGCTGGTCACGTCCGACACGGCGAGCGCGCCACCGGGGCCGGTGACGGTGATCGTCGCGCGATCGTAGCGGACGTTGGCGTTGGCGCCGAACGTGCCCGTCGTCCCCGCGACCACGCTGAAGGACAGGTAGCTCGACAGCGTGAAATAGCGCGCCGGATAGTCGCCCTGCGGGTAAGCGACATATGCGGGCAGGCCGGCCGGCGCGGTGACGCCGCCGGCGAAGTTGAAGACGCGCATCGAGGCGGCGCTGGCGCGGCTGCCGTCGGGGAGGACGAGCGCGACGCGGCCATAGGAGGTCTTGCCGAGGAACGGATTGAGAATCCAGCGGCGGTGGCCGATCGACGCGCTGCCGCCCTCGGTCAGCCACAGGCCGAGATAGCTGTCCTCGCTGTCGAAACCGAGCCCGGTCCCCCAGCCGCCGATCAGGTTGCTCGCACCGGCCGCGGCGGCGCCGCTGGCGGTGTAGCAGGTCCAGCTCGTCGGCGGCGTATGGCTGAGCTGCTTGTTGACCGCCATCATCAGCGACGAATCCGCCTCCGCCGCATCCTCCGCCTCCGAATAGGTCACTGCGGGAAGCTGGTGCAACGCGCGGATCGCGTTGAGCTTGGCGAGGAAGTCGGCCTTGACGCTCGTCTTCAGCGTGCCGGCGCGGCAGGTCGTGGCATCGGGCTGGACGTCGTAGAGCGCGGCGGCGGCGCCCGCCCAGGTCGTCGGGGCGGGCGTGGGGGTCGGCGTCGGTGCCGGCGTGGGTGTGGGGCTGGGCGTGGCGGTCGGCGCCGGCGTCGGCGCAGGCGCAGAGACGACGGGCACCGCCGCCGAACCGCCGCTACCGTCGCTGCCGCCGCATCCCGCCAGGGCCATCAGGAGCGTCGAGGTGACGCCGGTCTTCCACATCTGCATGCCCCGACCATAGCCGTGGACTCATTGACAAGTCGTTGAAGTACGACGCTATTTACCGCCTTCACGGCACAGGTCGGCGGGCCGCTATTCGCCCTTCATCGCCAGCGCCCGGGCGTAGAGCGTCTTGCGGTCGAGCCCGAATGCCTTGGCCACCTCGCCGGCGGCCTTGGCGACGGGCAGGCGGGTCAGCGCCTCGACCAGCGCGGCATCGGCATCCTGCGGATCGGGCGGCGGCGCCTCGCCGGGCGGCGCGACGACGATGACGATCTCGCCCTTCGGCGGCGCATCGGCGTAGCGCGCGGCAAGGTGGGTGAGCGTGCCGGTGACCGCTTCCTCATAGCGCTTGGTGATCTCGCGCGTCACCGCCGCGTCGCGGTCGCCGAGCCCCTCGGCCAGCGCGGTGAGGCAGGCCGACAGGCGCGGCCCGGATTCGTAGAGGACGAGCGTGGCGCGGATCGTGGCGATTTCGGCGATCGCCGTGCTCCGCGCCTGCGCCTTGCTCGGCAGGAAGCCGGCGAAGAGGAAGCGGTCGGTCGGCAGGGCGGCAAGCGTCAGCGCGGCGACCGCGGCGCAGGGGCCGGGGATGGTGACGACGTGCCGGCCGGCGGCGCGCGCGTCGCGGACCAGCTTGTAGCCGGGGTCGGAGATCAGCGGCGTGCCGGCGTCGGAGACGAGCGCGACCGCCTCGGTCGCCATGCGCGCGATCAGGCCGGGGCGCATCCCTTCGGCATTGTGATCGTGATAGGGGAGCATCGGGCGTTTCGCGCCGATATGGCGGAGCAGGCCGGCGGTGACGCGGCTGTCCTCCACCGCTATCACGTCGGCGCGGGTCAATATGTCGGCGGCGCGCGGCGACAGGTCAGCAAGATTGCCGATCGGCGTCGCGACGATGTAGAGCCCGGGTTCTAAAGGTTCGGATATGGCCACAGGGGACGTCATGGCAGAGGCAGCTACACTTGGACAGCCGGGAGCGCGACAGCCGTGGCTGCGGCGCGGCATCGCGCTGGTCGCCGCGGCGATGCTCGCCGCCTGTTCGACCGTGGTGCCGCGCGCACCGGTCACCGCGCCCGAACGGGCGCCGCGCCCTGCCGCGAACCGGCCCGAGCCGGTCGAGGCGGGGCTGCCGCGCGACACCGCGCGCAATCGCGTCGCGCTGCTGGTGCCGCTGTCGGGCAGCAACGCGGGCGTCGGCCGCTCGATCGCCAATGCGACGATGCTCGCTGTGCTCGACACCGGCACCGACAAGGTGCGGATCACCAATTACGACACCGCGACGGGTGCGGCGGCGGCGGCGCAACGCGCGATCGCCGAGGGCGCGCAACTGATTCTCGGGCCGCTGCTGTCCGACGACGTGCGCGCGGTCGCGCCGATCGCCAAGGCGGCGGGCGTGCCCGTGCTGAGCTTCTCCAACGACGCGTCGGTGGCGGGCAACGGCACCTATCTGATGGGCTATGCGCCGGCGCAGTCGATCGACCGCGTCGTGCAATATGCCACCAGCCGCGGCGTGACGAGCTTCGCCGGGCTGATCCCCAACGGCCTGTACGGCGAGCGCGCCTCGACCGCCTTCCTGCGCTCGGTCGAGGGGGCGGGCGGCTCGGTCGTCTCGCTGCAGACCTATGGCCGGGTCGCGGGCGGCATCGCCGGCGCGGTGACGCGACTCAACGCCAAGGCGCCCTATGGCGCGGTGCTGATCGCCGACGGCGCGGCGAGCGCGGGCGTCGCGGCGCCACTGGTCAAGCGCGGCAGCGGCGCCTCGACGCGGCTGCTCGGCACCGAATTGTGGAATTCGGAAACGAGCCTCGCCACCAAGCCGGCGCTCAACGGCGCGTGGTTCGCGAGCGTAGGGAACACGCTCTACCGGCAATATGCGACCAAATATCGCGCGCGCTACAATGCGGCGCCGTACCGGCTGTCGAGCCTCGGCTATGACGCGGTGCTGCTGACGGTGCGCATCTCGCGCGACTGGCCGGTGGGGCGGCCGTTCCCCGAGGCACGACTGCGCGATGCGGACGGCTTCGCGGGGATCGACGGGGCGTTCCGTTTCGGCCGCGACGGCGTCGCCGAGCGGGCGCTGGAAGTGCAGGAGATCCAGAACGGCACGACCGTGACCGTATCGCCGGCCCCGAGCGGTTTCGGCCGATAGAATCGGAAAATCCTCCCCCGCAAGGGGGAGGTGGCACGGCGAAGCCGTGACGGAGGGGGAGGACAGGGCGGAGCTACCTTATCGCACTCCCGCCCGGCCCACCCCCCTAACGGGGGAGGATTCAGGCGTCCTTCACCACCAGCGGCAGGATCGCGTCGAGCAGCAGCGTGCCCGCTTCGGTCACGCGCAATCGTCCCGGTTCGCGGGCGACGAGGCCCTGCGCCTCGAGCCGCTCCACCGCAGCCCAGTCGATCGGCGCGGTGCCGCCGGCGAGCGTCGCGACATGCGTCAGGTCGATGCCCTCGCGCAGGCGCAGGCCCATCACCAGCGCCTCACTGGCGCGGTCGTGTGCTACCAGCGGCTCCTCGATCTGGAGGCCGTGGCCGTTGCGCGCGACGGCGGACAGCCAATTCTCCGGCTTCTTGTGGCGCTGCGTCGCCAGCCCGTCGCGGCGGCCGTGCGCGCCCGGGCCGATCCCGGCATAATCGCGGTAGCGCCAATAGGTAAGGTTATGGCGGCTCTCCGCCCCGTGCCGCGCATGGTTCGAGGTTTCGTAGGCCGGCAGCCCCGCCGCGTCGGTCAGCGCGCGCGTCGCCTCGAACAGGTCGGCCGCAGCATCGCCGTCGGGGATGGTGAGGCGGCCCTTGGCGGCCTCGGTCGCGAAGCGCGTGCCGGGCTCGATCGTCAATTGATAGAGCGAGAGATGCTCGGTGCCGAACGACAGCGCCCGCGTCAGTTCGGCCTCCCAGGCGGGCAGGCGCTGATCGGGGAGCGCGTAGATCAGGTCGAAGCTGACCCGAGCGAAATGGCGCTGCGCGGTGGCGAGCGCGGCCAGCCCCTCGTCGACGCCATGCGCGCGGTCGAGGAAACGCAAGGCGCGATCATCCAGCGATTGCAACCCCAGCGAGACGCGGTTGACCCCCGCCGCGGCGATATCGGCAAAGCGCGCCGCCTCGACCGAGGAGGGATTGGCCTCGAGCGTGATCTCGATATCGGCGGTCGGCTGCCAGTGCGTCTGCGCGGCGGCGAGGATCGCGGCGACGGTGGCGGGCGGCATCAGCGACGGCGTGCCGCCGCCGAAGAAGATCGAGCCGAGCGTCCGGCCGGGCAGCGCGCGTGCCTCGTGCGCGAGGTCGGCGAGCAGCGCGTCGCGCCACGCCTCCTGATCGACCGTGTCGCGGACGTGGCTGTTGAAGTCGCAATAGGGGCATTTCGAGACGCAGAACGGCCAGTGGACGTAGAGCGCGAGCGGCGTCTTGTCGGAATCCATGATGCTGCCGATATGGCGGCAATGACATGGAAACGCCACTCATGGCTGGCCGCGGGCCTGCTCTTCGCCACCGGATGCACGCAGGGCCCCGAGCGCGTCGTCGAGCCGCGCGCGAGCGCCGCGCCGGCCCCACGCGGGTCGGTGCTGCTGCGCGAGGCGATGCTGACCGGGCAGAATCGCGCCCGCGCCGAGGTGGGCGTGGCGCCGCTGACGTGGAGCGAGCCGCTCGCCGCCTCGGCCCTCGCCTATGCGCAGGTGATGGCGCGCACCGGGCGGTTCGAACATGCGCCGCAGTCGCTGGGGATGGACCGCGAGGGCGAGAATCTCTGGACCGGCACGCGCGGCGCCTATCGCTTCGACGAGATGGTTGGCCATTGGGTGGCGGAGAAGAAGGACTTCGTGAACCTGCCGGTGCCGCAATCGAGCAAGACCGGCCGCTGGGAGGACGTCGGCCATTACACGCAGATCGTCTGGCGCGGGACGACGCAGGTCGGCTGCGCGCTGGCGAGCAACGCGAAGGACGATTTTGTCGTGTGCCGCTATGCGCCGCCGGGCAATGTCTGGGGGACGGTGGCGTATTGAGGGCGGAACGCCAGCTCCTCGCCCTTGAGGGCAGGAGTATGGCATATGGACGTTGGTGCGAGGTTGTCGTCTTCCAAGCTTACCTCGTCACCCCGGACTTGTTCCGGGGTCCACCCTGCGGCGGGGAGAAAGGCTTGATTCGATACGGTTCTCTCGCAGCTGGGTGGACCCCGGAACAAGTCTGGGGTGACGAATCTGACGAGCAATCCGAAAGAGCCTCATCACCGCAACCATATGCGATTGCCTTGCCCTTGCGGGGAAGAAATCAGGGGATCGTCGCCGTCGTGTACGGCGCATAAATTCGCCAGCCGAGCGTCGCGTAGAGCGCGGCGCCCATCGCGGTGGCGGTCAGCACTTGACGTGACGTCGACGTGCAATGCGCGCCCAGCGCCATCATCAATGCCCGTCCCAATCCGCGGCGGCGGTGCGCGTCCTCGACCACGATGCGGTCGTACACGAAGATGCCGTCCAGTTCCGCCGCATGGCCGCTCGCCGCAAGGCCGCCATCGGGTGCGGCGATCGTCACGTGCGTGACGCCGCCGTCGCGGACCGTCGTCAGCCGATAGCCCGGCGGCACGACCGGCGGCGTCAGGGCAGCCCGCTCCGGCACCATCATGCAATTCGCGTCGGTGATCGTCCAATGCGGCGGCAGCAGCGCGCGGAACGTGCCGGCGTCGGCGCAGAGCTTCACGAAAACGCCCGGCGTGTCGATCGTCGCGAGTAGGGCGGTCAGGCCCGGACCGACCTCGGCGAAGAGATGGCGGCGGCGTTCGACCGGTCCGCCGGTGTCGACGCGCCAGCCGCCATGGTCGGCGACCGGCGCGGGCAGGCCGCGCGAGAGCGAACGGGCGGCGAGCCAGCCCCGCACGAGGACCGGATCGACGCCCGTCATCGCCTCAGAGGACCGCGGCGACCAATTGCCGGAACGCGTCGGCGCGGTGGCTGATCGCATGCTTGGCGGCAGCGTCCATCTCGCCGAACGTTTCGGTCCCGCCCTCGGGCAGGAACATCGCGTCATAGCCGAAGCCGTTGCCGCCGCGCGGCGGCCAGACCAGCATGCCGTCGACGCGACCCTCGAACCATTCGACATGGCCGTCGGGCCAGGCGAGCGCCAGCGCGCAGACGAAATGCGCGCTGCGCGGCAGGTCGGGCTCTTCGTTGAGCCGATCCTCGACCAGCCGCATCGCGAGATCGAAGTCCTTCGACTCCCCCGCCCAGCGCGCCGAGAAGATGCCGGGGTCGCCGCCCAGCGCATCGACGCACAGGCCGCTGTCGTCGGCGAGCGCAGGCAGGCCGGACAGGTCGGCCGCCTGCAACGCCTTCAGCTCGGCGTTGGCGACGAAGGTGGTGCCGGTTTCCTCGGGCTCGGGCAGGTCGAGTTCGCCCGCCGAGACGGGCTCGATGCCATAGGGGCCGAGCAGCTCGGCGATCTCGCGCACCTTGCCCGCATTGTGGCTGGCGATGACCAGCCGGCCGGGGGCGAGCTTGCGGATCGCCTGCGGCGTGTCGCCTTCGCCGCTCATCGGACGGCGCGATCCTGCGCGGCGAAGATCTCGGTACAGCCGATCCGCGCGAGGCGGAGCAGGCGGAGCAGCGCCTCCTCGTCATAGGTGGCATGTTCGGCGGTCGCCTGCGCCTCGGCGATATTGCCGTTTTCGAGCAGGACGAAATTGCCGTCGGCATCCGCCGCCGAATCCTCGAGATAGTCGAGGTCGAGCACCGGCGTACCCTGATAGATGCCGCAGCTCACCGCGGCGACCTTCTGCCGGATCGGGTCGACGGTCAGCTTGCCGCTGGTGAGCAAAGTGTTGACCGCGAGGCGCAGCGCGACCCAGGCGCCCGAGATCGCGGCGGTGCGGGTGCCGCCGTCGGCCTGGAGGACGTCGCAGTCGAGCGTGATCTGGCGCTCGCCGAGCAGCTTCATGTCGACCACCGAGCGCAGCGAGCGGCCGATCAGCCGCTGGATCTCCTGCGTGCGGCCCGATTGCTTGCCCTTGGCGGCCTCGCGGCTGCCGCGGGTGTGGGTGGCGCGGGGCAGCATGCCATATTCGGCGGTCACCCAGCCTTCGCCCTTGCCGCGCAGGAACGGCGGCACGCGCTCTTCGAGGCTGGCGGTGACGAGCACCCTGGTGTCGCCGAAGCCGACCAGCACCGATCCCTCGGCGTGGCGGGTGAAATTCGGTTCGATGGTGATCGCCCGCATCTGGTCGGGGGCGCGGCCACTGGGGCGCATTCAACTCTCCTCAAGGTTCGATGGCGCAGCCCTAGACGGCACGGCTGGCACACGCCAGTGGTGAGCAAAGGGGAGAAGGGCATGCGTAAGCGGTTCGCGGGTCTGGCATTGGCGGCGATGAGCCTGTCAGCCTGTGTGGTGGTCGACGCATCGCGCGACGGGGCGACGTCGGCGGCGGTGGCAAGCGAGACGATCCGTTACGAAACCGGCGCGTGCTTTGGCACCTGTCCGGTTTACACGGTGACGATCGCGCCGGACGGCAAGGGCACGTTCGAGGGGCAGCGCTTCACCACGGTGGCCGGGACGCGCAGCTTTCAGGCGTCGCCGGCGGCCTATCATCTGTTCGCGGCACGGCTGGCGCCATATCGTCCCCGCGGCGAGCGATCCTTGCGGGCGGGCGAGCCGGGCTGCACCCCGGCGGCGACCGACCAGTCGTCCGTCGACGTGCGGTGGACGGGCGGTGGCGCCGCGGCATCGCATCTCGACGCCTATTATGGCTGCGACATGGCGCAGAATGCCGCGATGTTCCGCGCGTTGCGGGAGGCGCCGCAGGTGTTGCCGATCGGCGCCTTTATCGGCGACGGCGCGCGCCCTAGATAGAGCATATGGCACCACCGGTCACCGAGCTTACCGATCGCGCCCGCGACATCTTTCGTGCGGTGGTCGACGGCTATGTCGAGAACGGCATGCCGGTCGGGTCGAAGACGATCGCGATCGCCTCCGGCCTCAATCTGTCGCCGGCGTCGATCCGCGGGGTGATGCAGGAGCTGGAGGAACTGGGGCTGCTCGCCAGTCCGCATACCAGCGCCGGCCGCATCCCGACCGAACGCGGGCTGCGCCTGTTCGTCGACGGGATGATGCAGGCGCTCGAACCCTCCGCCGAGGAACGCGCGGCGATCGAGGCGCGCGCCGGGCATCGCGGTCCGGTCGAGGAGGCGCTGGCGGCGACGACCGCCGCGCTGTCCGGCCTGTCGGCCTGTGCGGGGCTGGTGATGGTGCCCAAGCGTGAGCTGGCGCTGCGCTCGATCGGCTTCGTCGCGCTGTCGCCCGATCAGGCGATGGCGGTGCTGGTCAGCGAGGACGGCTCGGTCGAGAATCGGGTGATCCAATTGCCCGCCGGAATGACGCCTTCGGCCTTGGTCGAGGCGGGCAATTACATGACCGCGACGCTGTCCGGCCTGACGCTCGCCGAAGCGCGGGCGCGGATCGGGCGGCAGATGGCGGAGGGAGAGGCGGCGCTCGACGGCGCGGCGCGCGCGCTGGTCGAGGCCGGCCTCGCGGTATGGAGCGAGGATGGCGCACGGCGGCCGGTGCTGATCGTACGCGGGCAGGGACGGCTGATCGACGCCGCCGCCGCGGCCGACCTCGACCGGGTGCGCGATCTGCTCGACGACCTCGAAGGCAAACAGGAAATCGCGCAATTGCTCGACAGCGCGAGCGCCGGCGACGCGACCCGCATCTTCATCGGCGCGGAGAACAAATTGTTCGCCTTGTCAGGGTCTTCGGTGATCGCGCGGCCGTTCCGCGGACCCGGCGGCAGGGTGGTCGGCGTGGTCGGGGTGATCGGGCCGACGCGGTTGAACTATGCGCGCGTCGTGCCCATGGTGGATTTCACGGCGGCAACGCTCGCCCGTTTGATGGGCTGACACTACAGGGACCTACATGACCGAAGAGACCAAGATCGACGTGGAAGCACTGCGCCAGGAGACGGCGGAGGCCGCTCCCGAAGTGGCGGAGCATGACGATGCGGCGGCGCGGATCGCCGACCTCGAGAACCAGCTCGCCGACGCCAAGCAGCAAACGCTCTATGCGCAGGCCGAAATCCAGAACGTCCGCCGCCGTACCGAGAAGGAAGTCGCCGACGCGCGCAACTATGCGACCACCTCGTTCGCGCGCGACATCCTGTCGGTCGCCGACAATCTGGCGCGCGGCCTGTCGGCGATCCCCGCCGACCTGCGCGGCGACGAGCGGCTGAAGGGCCTGGTCACCGGTCTGGAAGCGACCGGACGCGAGCTGGACAGCGTGTTCACGCGCAACGGCATCACCAAGGTCGAAGCGATGGGCGCGATGCTCGACCCCAACAAGCATCAGGCGATGATGGAAGTGCCGAGCGATGCCGAGCCCGGCACGATCGTGCAGGAAATGCAGGCGGGCTATATGCTCAAGGATCGCCTGCTGCGCCCGGCGCTGGTCGGCGTGGCGAAGAAGCCGGATTGAGGTGCGCGGCGGCGCGGGATCAGACCTGCGCCGCCTTCAAAACATCGTTGATCCGCGCCTGCCAGCCCGGACCGGTGGCGCGGAATTTGTCGATCACGTCGGGGTCGAGGCGTAGCGTCACCTGCTTCTTGGTCGGCGCCGCTTGGGCACCACGTCGGCGCAGGCGCTCACGCCGTTCCGCCAGCGCCTGTTGCAGCGCTTCTTCGGTGACGTCGAAATCCTCAGGATCGTCAGGATCCGCCGGAATGGCGATGATATCCGCGAGCTTCTGCATCGTTGCTTTTCCTTACCGATATGAACCGGGTCGTCTGGTCGCGCTCGACATACACTGCCGTCCATAGACGGTCGCCGACCCTGCCGACCGCTTTCCAACGCTCCTCGCCATCCTCCGGTCGCGCCGACGGGATCAGAAGCACGGCGTCGTCAGCGAATATCCGACCACCGAAGGCCAGCGACACGCCATGTTTGGCGCGATTGATCACGTCCTTCGCCGGATCGAACGTGATGTCCATAGCTAATCGTAACTACGATCTGCGCTGCAATCAAGTGGACGCTATGCCGTTGGCAAGGCTAGTATCGTCGCCATGAACCCCAATCTCACCACCGATCGCCCGACCTTCGTCACGCATCTCGAATGCTCGCTGACCGGCGAGCGCTACGAGGCGAACCGGCTGCATGGTCTATCCCGCGCCGGGCGGCCGTTGCTGGTGCGCTACGACCTCGACGCGGTGAAGGCGAATCTGTCGCGCGACGCGCTGGCGGCGCGGCAGACCGACATGTGGCGGTGGCGCGAGCTGCTCCCGGTGCGGCGCACCCAGGATGTCGTCAGCCTCGGCGAGATCGAGACGCCGCTGATCCCGATCCCAAGAAGCGCGCGCAGTGCCAACGTCTGGGTCAAGGACGAGGGGCGGTTGCCGACCGGCAGCTTCAAGGCGCGCGGGCTGGTGATGGCGGTGGCGATGGCCAAGGAGCTGGGCGTCACCCGCATCGCGATGCCGACCAACGGCAATGCCGGGGCGGCGCTTGCCGCTTATGCGACCCGGGTGGGGATCGAGACGATCGTCTTCTGTCCCGAGGATACGCCCGAGGTGAACGTACGCGAGATCGCGATGCAGGGCGCGCGGGTGTGGCGGGTCAACGGCCTGATCGACGATTGCGGCGCGATCGTCGGCAAGGGCGCCGCCGAGGGACGCTGGTTCGATTTCTCGACACTCAAGGAGCCGTACCGGATCGAGGGCAAGAAGACGATGGGGCTGGAGCTCGCCGCGCAATTCGGCTGGGAGCTGCCCGATGCGATCTTCTACCCGACCGGCGGCGGCACCGGCCTGATCGGCATGTGGAAGGCGTTCGACGAGCTGGAGGCGCTCGGCTGGATCGGCGCCAAGCGGCCGCGCATGTATGCGGTGCAGGCGTCGGGGTGCGCGCCGATCGTCCGCGCCTTCGAGGACGGCGTCGAACATGCCGAGCGCTGGGAGGATGCGCATACCGTCGCGGCGGGCATCCGCGTGCCCAAAGCGGTGGGCGATTTTCTGATCCTGCGCGCAGTGCGCGCGAGCGGCGGCAAGGCGCTGGGGGTCGGCGATCCCGCGATCCTCAAGGCGGTCGACGAGGCGGCGCGCAAGGACGGGCTGCTGCTGTGTCCGGAAGGCGGCGCGACGCTCGCCGCCTATCGCGAGGCGCTGCGCACCGGCGAGGTCGACGAGGACGAGCGGGTGGTGCTGTTCAACTGCGCGACCGGGCTCAAATATCCGATGCCCGAGGCGCCGCGCACGCTCGACCGGCATGGCGCGATCGACTTCGACATGCTGTAAATCATCCCCCGTTGGCCCTGAGCCTGTCGAAGGGGCATTGAGACTCACCCACCTTTCGACAGGCTCAGGGCGAACGGAAGGTCTTGCGGCGGGCGCTCAGCCGAACGGCAGCAGCGTCTCATATTGCGCGAGGCTCGGCGCGCCGGGCACGCGCGCGCCGTGGCGGAGCAGGAAGGCGTGACGGACGATCTCGCCCTGCTGCTCGATGCCGTAGCGGTGGAGCGGCTGGCCGGGCTTGATCGCATAATCGTAGCGACACCAAGGGTGGCGCGCGAGCGGCAGGAAGATGCCGCGCTGATGCTGCCAGATGTGCACCATCTCGTGGATGAACAGCCCTTGGTCGGTGAGCGCGGCGGCGGCGAAATCGTCGCGCCAGCCCGGCCCCTTGGGGTGGAAATGAATGCAGCCACGCGGCGCCATCACCGTGTCGCGCGGCTGGAAGAACGCCCATTTGCTGCGCGACAGGCGCACCGCGTCATAGTCGATCGTGTCGCGGAAGACCGACGCCGCGAGCGCGCGTTCGCCTGCGGTGAGGGGGCGGCGTGCATCCGCCATTAGAAATCCGGTGCCGGCGCGGCCGCGCCCACCGTCATCGCGTCGACGTACAGCCGGCCGCCATTGCCGAAGTTGAGCGTCAGCTTGTAGATCTTGCCCGCCTTCGCCTTGGGATTGATGTCGAACAGCATGACGTGGCGGCCGCCCGGAGTGAAGGCGACCTCGGTCTTCGCCGGCACGGCCACTTGGCCAAGCGGCTTCATCGCGGCCATGCCGTTCCGGCCGGTCATGCTCTCGTGCATCTCGGCGCGCACCGCAATGTTGGCGGTGACGTCGATCAGCGTCGCGTCGGACCGCCCGCCGTGCAGCGTGAAATAGGCCGCACCCGGCCGGCCCGGCACCGCCGGCAGGCGGATCCAGGCGTCGTCCACCTCGACCCGGTCGGGTCCGCCGCAGCCGGCCAGTGCAGCGGCGAGCACCAGCATCGTTCCCACTCGCGTCCGGCGCATCGTCGCTCCTCTTCCCGCACATGCGATCATTTCTGTCACAGCCCTATGGTCGCCACCGTCTTGCGGCAAGCGGAACCCCACCTATATCGCCGCCATACACAGGAGCTTTCGCTGCCGTAACGGGGCAAAAGTTCCCTGCGTCCGGCAATGAATTTTGCCATCGTTTCGTATGTGAGGGGCTCAGTAAGCACACATGGCTAAAGTAATCGGTATCGACCTCGGCACGACCAACAGCTGCGTCGCAGTGATGGAGGGCGGCAAGCCCAAGGTGATCGAGAATGCGGAGGGCGCGCGCACCACGCCGTCGATCGTCGCCTTCGCCAAGGACGGCGAGCGGCTGGTCGGCCAGCCGGCGAAGCGTCAGGCCGTCACCAACGGCGACAACACGATCTTCGCGGTGAAGCGCCTGATCGGTCGCCGGTTCGACGATCCGATCACCAAGAAGGACACCGAGCTGGTCCCGTACCACATCGTGCGCGGCCAGAACGGCGACGCCTGGGTGCAGGCCGGCGGCAAGGATTATTCGCCGTCGCAGATCAGCGCCTTCACGCTGCAGAAGATGAAGGAAACTGCCGAGAGCTATCTCGGCGAGACGGTGACGCAGGCGGTCATCACGGTTCCGGCCTATTTCAACGACGCCCAGCGTCAGGCGACCAAGGACGCCGGCCAGATCGCCGGCCTTGAGGTGCTGCGCATCATCAACGAGCCGACCGCGGCGGCGCTCGCCTACGGCCTCGAGAAGCAGGACGGCAAGACGATCGCGGTCTACGATCTCGGCGGCGGCACGTTCGACGTCTCGATCCTCGAGATCGGCGACGGCGTGTTCGAAGTGAAGGCGACCAACGGCGACACCTTCCTCGGCGGTGAGGATTTCGACAACAAGCTGGTCGAATATCTCGCCGAAGGCTTCAAGAAGGACGAGGGCATCGACCTCGCCAAGGACAAGCTGGCGCTGCAGCGTCTGAAGGAAGCCGCCGAGAAGGCGAAGATCGAACTGTCGTCGGCGGCGTCGACGGAAGTGAACCTGCCGTTCATCACCGCCGACCAGAACGGCCCGAAGCATCTCGTCAAGACGATCAGCCGCGCCGATCTGGAGCGTCTCGTCGACGATCTGATCAAGCGGACGATCGAGCCGATGAAGAAGGCGCTCGCCGATGCCGGCGTGAAGACCGACGACATCAGCGAGGTCGTCCTCGTCGGCGGCATGACGCGCATGCCGAAGGTCCGCGAGGCGGTGAAGAATTTCTTCGGCAAGGAGCCGCACACCGGCGTCAACCCGGACGAGGTCGTCGCGATGGGCGCCGCGATCCAGGCGGGCGTGTTGCAGGGCGACGTCAAGGACGTGCTGCTGCTCGACGTGACGCCGCTGTCGCTCGGCATCGAGACGCTGGGTGGCGTGTTCACCCGGATGATCGACCGCAACACGACGATTCCGACCAAGAAGTCGCAGACCTATTCGACCGCGGACGACAACCAGGGCGCGGTGACGATCCGCGTGTTCCAGGGCGAGCGCGAGATGGCGGCGGACAACAAGCTGCTCGGCCAGTTCGATCTGGTCGGCATCCCGCCGGCGCCGCGCGGCGTGCCGCAGATCGAGGTCACGTTCGACATCGACGCCAACGGCATCGTCAACGTCTCGGCCAAGGACAAGGGCACCGGCAAGGAGCAGCAGATCCGCATCCAGGCGTCGGGCGGTCTGTCGGACAACGACATCGAGCAGATGGTCCGCGACGCGGAGAAGTTCGCCGAGGAGGACAAGAAGCGTCGGGCCGGTGCCGAGGCGAAGAACAACGCCGAATCGCTGATCCACACCACCGAGCGGCAGCTCGCCGACAATGGCGACAAGGTCGACGAGGCGCTGAAGGGCGAGATCCAGTCGGCGATCGACGCCGCCAAGGCGGCGGTCGAGACCGGTGATGCCGATCAGATGACCGAGAAGAGCCAGGCGCTCGCGCAGGTCGCGATGAAGCTCGGCCAGGCGATCTACGAGAAGCAGGCCCAGGCCGATGCCTCGCCCGAGGGCGGTGCCGGTGGCGAGGCGCCCAAGGACGACGTGGTCGATGCCGAATTTTCGGAAGTCGACGACCACAAGGCGTAACATCCATGATCTCCACCGTCATGCCTGCGGCGGTCCCGGCGAAGCGATGCTTCGCCGGTGACTTGCGCGCCGGCAGCTCCCGTCATCGGGGAGGCCCCGGCATGCGCCGGGGTGACGGCCGGGGGGCGGCGAGGCGATCATGAGCAGCACAGTCGATTATTACGAATTGCTCGAATGCGAGCGCGGCGCGGACGGCGCGACGATCAAGTCGTCCTATCGCAAGCTCGCGATGAAATATCACCCGGACAAGAATGCCGGGTGCAAGGACAGCGAAGCGAAGTTCAAGGCGGTCAGCGAAGCCTATGAGGTCCTGAAGGACCCGCAGAAACGCGCGGCCTATGATCGCTACGGTCATGCCGCGTTCCAGAACGGCGGCGGCGGTGGCGGCGCGCAGGACTTCGGCGGCTTCTCCGACATCTTCGAATCGGTGTTCGGCGAGTTCATGGGCGGTGCGCGCGGCGGTGGCCGGGCGCAGCAGCGCCGTGGCGCCGATCTGCGCTACGACATGGAGGTCAGCCTTGAAGAGGCGTTCCATGGCAAGGCGACCGAGATCACCGTCGACGTCTCGGCGCAGTGCGACACGTGCCACGGCTCGGGCGCCAAGCCTGGGACACATGCCTCGACCTGCCGCCAGTGCAACGGCCACGGCAAGGTGCGCGCGCAGCAGGGCTTCTTCGTCGTCGAGCGCGCCTGTCCGGTGTGTCAGGGCGCGGGCGAGATCATCGCCGATCCCTGCCCGGACTGCCGCGGCGAGGGTCGGGTCGAGGAGACCAAGACGCTGAGCGTCAACGTGCCGCCCGGCGTGGACGAAGGCACGCGCATCCGTTTGTCCGGCGAGGGCGAGGCGGGGCCACGCGGCGCGCCGGCGGGCGACCTGTACATCTTCCTGCACGTCAAGCGGCATCCGATCTTCGAGCGCGAGGGCACCACCCTGTTCGCGCGCGCGCCGATCAGCTTCACGACCGCAGCGCTCGGTGGCGCATTGTCGATCCCCGGGCTCGACGGGCGGACGCACGAGATCAAGATCCCGGCCGGAATCCAGTCGGGCAAGCAGTTGCGCCAGCGCGGTGCCGGCATGCCGGTGTTGCAGGGGCGCGGGCAGGGCGATCTCGTCGTGCAGATCGAGGTCGAGACGCCGACCAAATTGTCGGTGCGACAGCGCGAGTTGCTCGAACTGTTCCGCGAGACCGAGACGGGCGACGAATGCCCCGACAGTCAGGGCTTCTTCGCCAAATTGAAGGGCGTGTTCGCGGCGGAATAAGTTTTGGCCGAGACGGTCGCCCGACCCATCCGTCATGCCGGACTTGCTCCGGCATCCCGCTTCCTTCAGCCCTCAAACGCATCACCCCGGCGAAAGGCCGGGGTGATGGGTGATGGACTGGTGTCGGCTCTGGTCCCACGCCATCTTGCGCCCACGCCGCGGATGCGGATGATGCGCGCGTCATAGATCGGGGGACATGCATGCGCGGACAGGTGTTGGGGGTGGATCAGCGGACCGGCGAGGGACTGGTCGCCGGCGACGACGGTCGGCGCTATCGCTTCACCCCTGAAGATTGGGCGCAACGCGGCGAACCGGCGATCGGCCTCCAGGTCGATTTCGAAGCCGAAGGCGATCGCGCGCTCAGCGTCTTTCCGATGCCTTCTGCCCGCGGTGTTGCCACGGCGGCGGCGCCGCCCGCATCGCGCGAACCGGTGACCGATCGCAACAAGATCGTCGCGGCGGTTCTCGCTTTCTTTCTCGGGACGCTCGGTATCCACCGTTTCTATCTGGGGCGGACCGGATCGGGGATCGTGATGCTGGTGATGACGATCACCGTCGTCGGATTGCTCGTCACCGCGCCATGGGCATTCATCGACATGATCCGCTATCTCGTCATGCCCGATCGGGAGTTCGCGGCGCGTTATGCGCGTCGTTGAATCTGCGGCCCCAAGCCGCGCCCTCTCGGCCGATAAGGACAAGGGGGCGGGCGGGCCGATGGGTCAAAGGGTGGAAATGATCACCCCGACCACCAGCGCCTGAGCCGCGATCGCCAGCACGCTGCTGGCTGCGGTTTCGAACATGCGCATGGAAGGTCTCCGATACCGGAGGAATATCCGGTAAGCGAGAGATGGCGATAATTGCTTGATACCGCAATATTGTTGCTTGCATGCCCAAGTGCGTTTCACGCAACTGCAACATTTGCTTGGGGCCGTCCGACTTGTCAGGCGGCGGCGGGATAGGTCACACTGCCGCCTTTCCGTCAGGAGATCCGGATGCCTCGTAAATCCTTCGCTGCCGCACTCGCCATTGCCGCACTTACGCTCCCTGCCGCCGTCGATGCGCGCGTTGCCGCACCGCGGGTGGGAGCGACGAGCTTCGAACAATTGTCGCAGCCTTTGCCCTTGCCCTATGACGGCAATGCCGATGCCAAGGCAGCGGTCGCCGCGGCCAAGGCGCGTGCGCTCAAGGGACACAAGAAGCTGCTGATCGATCTCGGCGGCAATTGGTGTCTCGACTGCCGGTTGCTCGCCGGGGTGATGGAGCTGCCGACGATGCGTGGCTTCGTCGCACGGCATTACGAGGTGGTTACCGTGGATATCGGCCGGTTCGACAGGAACCTCGACATTCCGGCCCGCTACGGGATCAAGGGGCGGCTGGCTGGCGTGCCGGCGCTGCTGATCGTCGATCCCAAGACCGACAAATTGGTCAATGCCGGGCGCGAGACCGCGCTGGCGGATGCGCGCTCGCTATCGCCACAGGGGCTCGCCGACTGGCTGGCGCAATGGGTGTGAGGTGATGCAATCCTCCCCCGCAAGGGGGAGGACATTGCGTTACCCGAATACCCGCGCGAAGATCGTGTCGACGTGCTTGAGGTGATAGCCGAGGTCGAACTTCTCCTCGAGCTGCGCCGGCGACAGCGCCGCGGTGACCTCGGGATCGGCCTTGAGCAATTCGAGCAGCGAGAGCTGGCCGTCCGATTCCCACACCTTCATCGCGTTGCGCTGGACGAGGCGATACGAATCCTCGCGGCTGACGCCCGCCTGGGTGAGCGCGAGCAGCACGCGCTGCGAATGGACGAGCCCGCCCATCTTGTTGAGATTCTTGTCCATCCGCTCGGGGTAGACGAGCAGCTTGTCGATCACGCCGGTGAGGCGCGCGAGCGCGAAGTCGAGCGTGATCGTCGCGTCGGGGCCGATATAGCGCTCGACCGACGAGTGCGAGATGTCGCGCTCGTGCCACAGCGCTACATTCTCCAGCGCCGGCGTGACATAGCCGCGCACCATCCGCGCGAGGCCGGTGAGGTTCTCGGTCAGCACCGGATTGCGCTTGTGCGGCATCGCCGACGAGCCCTTCTGGCCGGGCGAGAAATATTCCTCCGCCTCGAGCACTTCGGTGCGCTGGAGGTGGCGGACCTCGGTGGCGAGCCGCTCGATCGACGAGGCGATGACGCCCAGCGTCGCGAAGAACATCGCATGGCGGTCGCGCGGGATGACCTGTGTCGAGACCGGCTCGACCGACAGGCCGAGCTTCGCGGCGACATGCTCCTCCACCGACGGATCGATATTGGCGAAGGTGCCGACCGCGCCCGAGATCGCGCAGGTGGCGATATCGGCGCGCGCCGCGATCAGCCGGGTCTTGCAGCGGTCGAACTCGGCATAGGCCTGCGCCAGCTTGAGCCCGAAGGTGACCGGCTCGGCATGGATGCCGTGGCTGCGGCCGATCGTCGGCGTCATCTTGTGCTCGACCGCGCGACGCTTGAGCACCGCGAGCAAGGCGTCGAGGTCGGCAAGCAGGATGTCGGCGGCGCGCGCCAGCTGCACCGCGAGGCAGGTGTCGAGCACGTCCGACGAGGTCATGCCCTGGTGCATGAAGCGCGCCTGATCGCCGACATTGTCCGCCACCCAGGTGAGGAAAGCGATGACGTCGTGCTTGGTGACCGCCTCGATCGCGTCGATCGCGGGCACGTCGATGGCGGGGTCGGTGCGCCACCATGCCCACAGCGCCTCGGCGGCTTCCTTTGGCACGACGCCGAGATCGGCGAGCGCGTCGGTGGCATGCGCCTCGATCTCGAACCAGATGTGGAAGCGCGCCTCCGGGGTCCAGATCGCGGTCATCTCGGGGCGGGAATAACGGGGGACCATGGTGTTCCTTCGTCCTGACTGGAGCACGGCTCGTCGCGGCCATTTCGGCCCGACTCGCGGATTTCTGCGGCGCAGTAGCAGCGTGCGCGGTCCGGGACAAACCTCCCGATCCGGAACCATTGTATCGGCAGAATCATTTCCCACATCAAGTATGCGATGCGGTCGGCACAGTCGATCGCCGTATGCTTCATGTAGAACGATGGGAGACAGATAATGCTGAAATATGCTCTTCTCGCCGGAGTGATCACGCTCTCCGCGCCGGCTCTGGCGCAAACGCAGACGAATACTGTACCGACGCAGGCGACGCCGGGACAAACTGTGCCGGGATCGGGATCTGTTGAGGCGCAGCCGCAATCGACGGCGCCAGCCGATACGACGACTGCGACCGACGGCGCACAGACGGCGACGACGCAGCCCGCAGCGGGCGCCGATCAGGTCGCGACCGTGGTGCAGACCGAATTTCCGACCTACGACGCCAATCAGGACGGCAAGCTCGAGAAGGCGGAATTCGCCAGCTGGATGGTCAAGCTGAAGCAGGCGAGCGATCCCAAGGCGAGCGCCGAAAGCGCCGCGACCAAGAAATGGGTAAGCGCCGCCTTCGCCCAGGCCGACACCGACAAGAGCCAGTCGATCTCGCAACCCGAACTGATCGGCTTCTTGAGCAAGGCGCAGTCGTAACCGTGCCGCCAGTACCGGCGCGATGACGAGAACGAGGCCGCCGGTGCGAACCGGCGGCCTTTTTTTTTCGTCATGCCGGCGAGGGTCTCAGATCAGACCCTGCGCCTTCAGGCTGACATGGCCGTTGACGCCGATGATGATGTGGTCGTGCAGCACGATGCCCATCGCCGCGCCGGCGTCGGCGATGGTGCGGGTGATGGCGATGTCGGCGCGGCTGGGGGCGGGGTCGCCCGAGGGATGGTTGTGGACGAGGATGATCGCCGCCGAGCCCAGGTCGATCGCGCGGCGGATCACCTCGCGGACATGGACCGCCGCCTGATCGATCGAGCCCTCGCTCATCACTTCGTCGCGGATCAGTATGTTGCGCGTGTTGAGGTGGAGGACGCGGAACCGCTCGATGCCGTGATGCGCCATGTCGGCGCGCAGATAATCGAGCAGCGCCTGCCAATTGCTCAGGATCGGGCGGTCGGTCGCTTCCGCCCGGAGCAACCGGATCGCGATTCCATGCGCGATCTTGATCGCGGCGGCGGCGGAGGGGCCGACGCCCCTGACGCGGCCGAGCGCTTCGGCGTCGGCGGCGAGCAGCCCGCCGATACCGCCGAATTCGCGCAGCAGCGCCTTGGCGATCGGCTTGGTGTCGATCCGCGGGATGGCGAGCATCAGCAGATATTCGATCAGCTCATGGTCGAGCAACGCGTCGCCGCCACCGGCGAGCAGCCGCCCGCGCAGCCGTTCGCGGTGGCCGGCGGTGTCACCCGGCGGGGAAGGGGGAGCGGCCATCGCGGCGGAGGCTATCGTCGGTCCGGCATGGGCGCAATTGCGCGGATGCATCGCCCCCGCCTATGAGGGGCGACGATGGGCGAGGGCGTGGACGAGTTGAACGATGCGCCCGCGCGGCAACGCCGCTTCGCGTCGTGGAGCCGACGGCGGCGGATCGCGCTCGGTGCCGCGCTCGTCCTCCTCGTCGCGCTGATCGGTCTGTGGGTCGAGCGCAAGCCGATCGCCAGCCGGGTCATCGACGGCGAACTCGCCAGGCGCGGCGTCGTCGCGCGCTACGACGTGCGCGATCTGGGGTTCGGACGGCAGCGGTTGACCAACGTGGTGATCGGCGATCCCCGCGATCCCGATCTCGTCGCCGACTGGCTGGAGACGCGGACGCGGATCGGCTTCGGCGGCGCCAGCCTCGACGCGGTGCGCGCCGGACACGTGCGGTTGCGCGGGCGGATGATCGACGGACGGCTGTCGCTGGGCGAGATCGACAAATTGATCCCGCCGTCGTCGGGCAAAGGCTTCGCGCTGCCGGCGCTGGATGTCGACATCGCGGATGCACGGATGCGGCTGGAGACGCCGCTCGGCGTCGCGGGGCTGCGCATCGCCGGGCGCGGACGGCTGGACGGCGGCTTTGCCGGCACCGCGGCGGTGGTGAGCGATCGGCTGGCGCAGGGCGGCTGCGGCGCGGACGGGCTGCGCGCGGCGCTCACGGTCGGGGTGACCGCCGGTGCGCCGCGATTGCGGGGGCCGGTTCAGGTCGCCGCCGGGCGCTGCGCCGGCGTCGACGTGCGGCGCGGCGGGGCGGATATCGACGTGGTGCTGACGCCGGCGCTCGACGGCTGGCGCGGCAGCGCGCGGCTGGCGAGCGGGCCGGTCCGCGGTGCCGGTGCCCGGGTCGCCGGGCTGCGTGGCGACGTGACCTTCGACGGGGCGGCGCAGGCGACCGGCGGGACCGCGGATCTCACCGCCAGCAATGTGGCGATCGCCGGCGCGTCCGCGGGGACGTTGGGGATGGCGGGACGCTATCGGATCGGTGCGGCACAGGCCTTCGCCGGCACCGTCCGCGTCGCCGACGCGCGGATCGCGGCCGATCGGCTGCCGAGCATCGGGACCGCGACGGGCGCGGGAACGCCGGCCGCGCCGCTGATCGCCGCCGTGTCGCAGGCGGTGCGGGGCGCGGCGAACGGGTTCGGCGGGTCGGCGGCGCTGGCGGTCCGGCAGAGCGGCGGCGCGGGGCAGGCGCGCGTCACCGCAGCGTCGCTGCAATCGACGAGCGGCGCCCGGCTGCGGATCGCTGGCGGTACGGGGCTGACCTTCGGCTGGCCCGGTACGCGACTGCGCATCGATACGCGGCTCGCCATGGCCGGCGGGGGGCTACCCGACGCGCAGGTCGCACTGGCGCAGGCCCGCGCCGGCGCCCCGATCACCGGTCGCGCGACGATCGCACCCTATGCCGCCGGCGGCGCACGGCTGGCGCTGGCGCCGGTCGTCTTCACCGCGACACCGGGGGGAGCGACGCGGATCGCCACGCGGGTTGCGCTGTCGGGGCCGCTCGGCGACGGCCGGGTCGATGGCCTGGCGCTGCCGGTCGATCTGCGCTGGAACGGACGCGGGACGCTGGTCGCCAATCCCGCATGTACCCCGGTCGCGATCCAGCGGCTGGCGGTGGCGGGGCTGGTGCTCGATCCGCTGCGCACGACGCTCTGCCCGATCGCCGGCGCGATGGTGACGCTGGCGGATGGACGACTGGCCGGCGGCGCACGGCTGCCGGCGGTGCGACTGGCGGGGCGGCTCGGACAGACGCCGCTGACCGTTGCGGCAAGCGGCGCCCAATTGCGGCTTGGCGACGGCGGCTTCGTGCTCGACAGCGTCGCCGCGCGGCTGGGCAGTCCTGAACGCATCACCCGCATCGATCTCGCGCAACTGACCGGCCGGATCGCCGGCGGCGGTGTCGCCGGCACGTTCGGCGGCGGCGCGGGGCAGATCGCCAACGTGCCGCTGCTGCTCGGCGCGGCGGCGGGCGACTGGTCGCTGCGCGGCGGCGCGCTGCGGCTGACGGCGACGATGACGGTCGACGATGCCGCGCCCGATCCGCGCTTCCGGACGCTGGCGGCGCGCGACGTGACGCTTGACCTCGTCAACGGCGCGATCGCCGCGCGCGGGACGCTCTACGAGCCGACGAAGAACGTGAAGGTCGCCGATGTCGCGATCGGCCACACGCTGGCGAGCGGCCGCGGCAGCGCCGATCTGACCGTGCCGGGGATCGCCTTCACCAAGGACTTCCAGCCCGAATTGCTCACCCGGCTGACCTTCGGCGTCGTCGCCGACGTGCGCGGCAGCGTCACCGGCGACGGCCATATCACGTGGAGCCCCGACGGCGTCGGCTCGACCGGCACGTTCGCGACGAAGGACACCGATCTCGCCGCCGCCTTCGGCCCGGTCACCGGGATCAGCACGACGCTGCGCTTCACCGATCTGCTCGGGCTGGCGAGCGCCCCGGGACAGGTGGCGACGATCAAGACGGTCAATCCCGGCATCGCGGTGACCGACGGCACGATCGTCTATCAATTGCTCCCCGATCTGCGCGTGCGGATCGACAGCGGCCGCTGGCCG
Source organism: Sphingomonas sp. 2SG (assembly GCF_005503285.1). Lineage (NCBI taxonomy): Bacteria > Pseudomonadati > Pseudomonadota > Alphaproteobacteria > Sphingomonadales > Sphingomonadaceae > Sphingomonas > Sphingomonas sp. 2SG. Next base: position 54,988 of record NZ_SCMZ01000016.1, on the reverse strand, counting down.
TTCGCCGGCGGTACGATGACGCTGCTGCCGACGACGCTCGACTTCACCGAAGCCGCGGCGCGGCGGATGACCTTCCGTATCGACGGCGCGGCGGCGGACCAGTTCCTCGAACAGTTCGACTTCAAGAACCTGTCCGCGACCGGCGTCTTCGACGGCGAACTGCCGATGATCTTCGACGTGCAGGGCGGCCGGATCGAGGGCGGGCGGCTCGCGGTGCGACAGGGCGGCGGCAGCCTCGCCTATGTCGGCGACCTGTCGCAGAAGGATCTGGGTCTGTGGGGCAATATCGCCTTCCAGGCGCTCAAATCGCTGCGCTATCGCAACCTGACGATCGGCATGAACGGGCCGCTCGCCGGCGAGATGGTGACCGAGGTGCGCTTCGCCGGCGTGACGCAGGGGCAGGGGGCGAAGAGCAACTTCCTCGTCCGCCGGCTGCAGCGGCTGCCGTTCGTGTTCAACATCCGGATCAAGGCGCCCTTCCGCGGGCTGCTCGATTCGGCGCAGTCCTTCTACGACCCCAGCCGGCTGATCCAGCGCAACCTGCCCGCGCTGCTCGAACGGCAGCAGCAGCAGCGCCAGAGCGCCCCCATTCAGCCCCCCGCAAGCGGAATCGTGCCATGACCGAAACAGGATTGAAGATGGAGCAGCGAATCACGACCTTGAGACGCATGACGGGGCTGGCCGGGATCGGTCTGGCGGCGACGACGCTTGGTGGCTGCATCAACGTCTCGGCGCCCGACAAGCCGATCGAGATCAACCTCAACATCAGCGTCACGCAGGAGGTCGTCTATCGTCTCGATGGCGAGGCGAAGTCGCTGATCCAGCAGAATCCGGGGATATTCTGATATGAAGACGAAGCTTTTGATCGTTGCCGGCGCGGTGGCCCTGCTGGGGCTGTCGACGATGGCGATGGCGCAGCGCGACCCGGCCTATGCCGCCGCGCGCGAGGCGAAGCAGGTCGGCGAACAGCCCGACGGCTATCTCGGCGTGGTGAGCGGCGGCGCGTCGGTGCAGGCGCTGGTCCGCGACATCAACATCAAGCGCAAGGCCGCCTATACCGCGAGCGCGCAGGCGAGCGGCGCGACGGTGGAGCAATTCGCCTTCACCAGCGGCTGCAATCTGGTGGCGAAGGTCGGCCAGGGCGAGATGTACAAGACGCCGTCCGGCCAGTGGAAGGAAAACACCGGCACCCCCGAACTCGACCCACGCTGCAAGTAAGGTAAGTCCTCCCCTTGGCGGGGAGGACTTATGTCTCGCCAAACCCATCGGGGAACCAGACGGTTGACACCCCGGCACCCCCCACCTAAACGGGCCACGCCTTGGCGGGATCGCTCGCCCCGCGCGTTTTCTCCCCCGGCTGGCATTAACAGGCGAGGGTATGCGCGTGGCGGAAGACGAGACCGGGCGAGACTTCACCAGCGCGGACGATCCGCGGCTTTCCGCGCTCGACGAGCGGCTGAAGGAAGCCCGGCATGCCGAAGCGTTGCGGACGGGGCAGGGGGCGCCGACGGCCGATGCGGGATATTCGCTCGGCAATCGCGTGCTCGCGGCCCTGATCGGAAGCCTCGTCGGCAGTGCGCTGATCGGCTGGTGTATCGACCGCTGGTTTGGCACGACCCCATGGGCGCTGATCGTGATGCTGTTCCTAGGAATCGCCGTCGCGTTCAGGCAGATCATTCGGATTGCAGGCGAACGCCCGGAATAACCGGGCGTTTGTCGTATTAGGGAGCGAACGGGCCAAGTGGCGGCAGAATCGGGCAGCAAGATCGATCCGATGCACCAGTTCCTGATCGAACCTTTGTTCGGTCGGCATTGGGTCGTCGCGGGATACGACATCTCGTTCACCAACTCGGCGTTGTGGATGGTGATCACGCTCGCCAGCCTGTGGCTGTTCATGCTGGGCGGAATGAAGCGCGAGCTCGTCCCCGGCCGCTGGCAGGCCGCGGTCGAGGGCTTCACCGGCTTCGTCTCGAACATGCTGACGTCGAATATCGGGCCGCAGGGCAAGCGTTTCGTCCCCTACGTCTTCTCGTTGTTCATGTTCATCCTCTTCGCCAACATCTGGGGCCTGACCCCGGTCGGCATCGTGCCGGGCTGGCATCCGTTCACCATCACCAGCCACCTCACCGTCACCGGTGTGCTCGCGGTGATCAGCTTCGCGATCGTGCTGATCGTCGGCTTCGGCAAGCACGGCTTCCACTTCTTCAGCCTGTTCGTGCCGCACGGCACGCCGAAGCTGATGATCCCGCTGATCTTCGTCGTCGAGCTGATGAGCTTTCTGGTGCGCCCCTTCTCGCTGGGTCTGCGACTGTTCGTCGCGATGACCGCGGGGCATATCCTGCTCAAGGTGCTCGCCGCGTTCGTCATCAGCGGTCTCAACCTCGGCGCCGGCTATGGCCTGCTGATCTCGCTGCCCAGCTTCCTGCTGATGATCGGCATCACGCTGCTCGAGCTGCTGGTCGCCGCCATCCAGGCGTATGTCTTTGCGCTGCTGACGAGCGTCTATCTCAACGACGCCGTCAACCTGCACTGAGTTTTTCGTTCCAACCTTTAGATTTGATACGGGAGTTTTGACATGGACGCAGAAGCCGCCAAGATGATCGGTGCCGGTCTGGCCGCGATCGGCATGGGCCTCGCCTCGCTCGGCGTGGGCAACGTGTTCGCCAAGTTCCTCGAGGGTGCGCTGCGCAACCCGGGTGCCGCGGACAGCCAGCAGGGCCGTCTGTTCATCGGTTTCGCGGGCGCCGAGCTGCTCGGCCTGCTCGCCTTCGTGACGATGATCATCCTGCTCTTCGTCGCCTAACATCGAACCTGTCCGCCGGGCGTGCGCGCCCGGCGGTTTTCGAGGTCGCGCAAAAGGTCTTCAATGCCTCAGATTTCGCAGATCGCCGCCACCTACGCCTCGCAGATCTTCTGGCTGCTCGTCACCTTCGGTATCCTGTATTTCGGGATCGGCAAGATGATGGTGCCACGGGTCATCGCGACCGTGGACGCGCGTGAAGGCCAGATCGCGGCCGACCTTGCCGCGGCCGAACAGGCCCGTCTCGCCGCCGACCAAGTTGAGGCGGCATGGCGTCTGAAGATGGACGAGGCGCGTGCCGCGGCGCTCGCCGAGACCACCGCCGCCAAGGCGCAGGCCGCCAAGGCCGCCGAAAGCCAGATCCGGTCCGCCGATGCGGAACTCGCCGAGCGGCTCGCGCATCACGACCTCGCGGTCGGCAATGCCAAGGCGCAGGCGATGCTCAACCTCCAGTCGATCGCGGCGGATGTCGCGCAGGAGCTGGTCGCCAAGGTTTCGGGTCTGACCGTCAGCATCGATGCCGCCGCGGATGCGGTGCGCCGGAGCAATGCGCATGGCTAATTCCGCCAGCAATCTCGTCGCCGCCAATCTGTCCGACGCGGCATCGGCCGAAGCGATGCAGCCGCAGAACGTCCGCGACGGCAGCCAGTTGACCGCCAACGTTTCCGAACCGGGTGCGGAGCATGCCGTCGAGGCGACCGCACTGGGCTTCAACACCACCGGCTGGGTGGGCATCGCCGCGCTCGTCGTGCTGATCGGCATGCTGATCGTGAAGGTGCCGGCGAAGATCGCCGCCAGCCTCGACAAGCAGATTGCCGCGGTCCGCCAGCAGCTCGACGAGGCCAAGAAGTTGCGTGCCGAGGCCGAGGTGCTGCGCAACGAATATGCGGCCAAGGCCAAGGCGGCTGAGGCGGATTCGGTGACCATGCGTCATCACGCGCAGCAGGAAGCCAATCAGATCATCGCCAAGGCGAAGCATGATGCGGAGGAGCTGATGGCCCGCCGCACCAAGCGCGCCGAGGACAAGATCGCTGCCGCCGAGCGGACCGCGATCGCGGAGGTCCGTGCCTTGGCCGCGGAGACGGCGTCGAAGGCAGCGGCGGTGCTGATCGCCGAGCAGCTCGACGCGCAGGCGGACCGGGCGATGATCGATCGCTCGATCGCCGGCCTCAGCCGGGTAAACTAAGGACAAGTCCTCCCCGCTCGCGGGGAGGGGGACCGCCCGCGCCAGCGGGTGGTGGAAGGGGCTCCCCACGCACGGAGCGTTTGTGGAAATCCCCCTCCGTCAGCGCTGACGCGCTGCCACCTCCCCGTGCCGGGGAGGATCTACACTTTCGACGCGCGTCTCTTCCCGGGTTTCCGGCGCCGTCCTGCATCCACGAGCCCGTACAGGAGTAACATCCATGTCGTGGCTCATCCTGGGCATCGCCGTGTTCACCGAAATCTGCTGGGCGCTCAGCCTCAAATGGGCGGCGACGCTCGCGACGTGGCAGGCGTCGAGCGTTCCGATCATTTTGTCCTTCGTCAACATGGGGCTGCTCGCGCTGGCGATGCGCGGCCTGCCCGCCGGCACCGCCTATGCGGTGTGGACCGGCTGCGGCGCGGTCGGCGTCATCATCGGCGGCGTGCTGCTGTTCGGCGACAAGGTCGGCATGGTGCAGGCGTGTTTCATGGCACTGACCGTGATCGGCATCGTCGGCACCAAGATGTTCGCGCAGGCCTGACCCTTTCGCACCGGCGCGGGGCTGCTACAACGGGGTACGGCGCGCCCTCGCGCAGCCGGATCGAGGTGGCCCGATGTCGATGCTTCTGTTCGCCGCGCTGATGCTGGCGCAATCCTCGCAGGCCGCGCAGGCGGCGGACAAATTCGCGCTCGACCTGCCGGCCGACGAAACGGTGACCGCGCCGGCGGAGCCTGCCGCGCCGGTCGCACCCGTTGCTGCGGCGACCCCGGCGGCCCCGGCGGCGGGCGGCTATTCGCTCGATACGCCGATCGCGGACCTCATCGCCGAGCCGCGCGCGAAGGCGATCCTCGATCGCGACGTGCCGGGAATGAGCGACGACCCCAATCTGCCGAAGTTCCAGTCGCTGTCGCTGCGCAAGCTCGCACCGCTCAGCGGCGGGCAGATGACCCCGGCCCTGCTCGCAAAGGTGGCGGCGGATCTGGCGGCGATCGAGGAGCCGTCGGCGCCGGCCAAAAAAGTCCAGAGCCGCCGCGCGCTGCCATCGGGGCGGTAACCCCCGTTCCTCGCATTGGCGTGGGAGGAAACACCCGCGTCGTCGCAACCCTCTAGCCCCGCACCGCCGCGACTCCTACATGCCGCTCATGTCCGGTTACGGTCCTCCCGATCGATTCAACGAAGAACGCGCCACCTTCACCGTCCGCGGGTCCGATACGCCGGATCTCGACGCGGGGATCGCCGCGATCCGCAACGTCCTCGCCACGCTGCCGAGCCGCTCCGGCGTGTACCGCATGCACGATGCCAAGGGTGACGTCCTCTATGTCGGCAAAGCGCGCTCGCTCAAGCAGCGCGTCGCCAATTACACGCAGGTCAAGGGGCTGACCAAGCGGTTGCAGCGGATGATCGCGCAGACGCGGTCGATGACGATCGTCACCACCAACAACGAGGCGGAGGCGCTGCTGCTCGAGGCGCAGCTCATCAAACGCTATCGTCCCGCCTACAACGTGCTGCTGCGCGACGATAAATCGTTCCCGTTCATCCTGCTGCGCGGCGATCACGATTTCCCGCGCGTGCAGAAGCATCGCGGCGCGCGCCGCGCGCCGGGCAATTACTACGGCCCCTTCGCCAGCGCGGGCAGCGTCAACAACACGCTCAACGCCTTGCAGAAACTGTTCTTGTTGCGCTCCTGCACCGACGGTTTTTTCAAGACGCGCGACCGGCCGTGCCTGCTCTACCAGATCAAGCGCTGCTCGGCGCCGTGCGTCGGCCGCGTGGGCAAGGACGAATATCAGGAGCTGGTCGACGATTGCCGCGACTTCCTCGCCGGCAAGTCGACCAAGGTGCAGGCCAAGCTCGGCGCGCAGATGCAGGCGGCCGCGGAGAACATGGATTTCGAACTGGCCGCGCTGATCCGCGACCGGCTGAAGGCGCTCACCTTCGTCCAGGGGTCGCAGGCGATCAACGCCGAGGGTGTCGGGGACGCCGACGTCTTCGCGCTCGCCTGCCGCGACGGGACGATGGGCATCCAGGCGTTCTTCATCCGCGGCGGCCAGAATTGGGGGCATCGCAGCTTCTTCCCGCAGCATACCAACGAGGTGCCCGAGGACGAGGTGCTGGCGAGCTTCCTCACCCAATTCTACGAGGAGGTGCCGCCGCCCAAGACGATTCTGCTCGACCGCGATCTGACCGAGGGCGCGTTGCTCGGCGAGGCGCTCGGCGAGCGCGCCGGCTACAAGGTCGCGCTGTCGGTGCCGCAGCGCGGCGACCGGCGGCGGCTGATGGATCAGGCCAAGCGCAACGCGATCGAGGCGCTCGAACGGCGGCTGGCCGAGAGCACGACGCAGGCGCGGCTGCTGCGCGAGGTCGCCGATCTGTTCGACCTGCCAGAGCCGCCCGACCGCATCGAGGTCTACGACAACAGCCATATCCAGGGGACGAACGCGCTGGGCGCGATGGTCGTCGCCGGGCCGGAGGGCTTCCGCAAGGGCCAGTATCGCAAGTTCAACATCAAGGGCAACGAGGCGGCGACCGACAGCGACGTCGGCATGATGCGCGAAGTGTTCCGCCGCCGCTTCGCGCGCCAGCTCGACGAGGCCCCCGACCGCGACGACGGCACGTGGCCCGATCTGGTGCTGATCGACGGCGGCAAGCCGCAGCTCCATGCCGCCAAGGCGGTGCTCGAGGATCTCGGCATCGAGGACGTGTGCATGGTCGGCGTCGCCAAGGGGCCGCATCACGGCCGCGACGGGCGCGAGGTGTTCCACATGCTCGACGGGCGCGAGTTCCAGTTGCCGGTCAACGCGCCGGTGCTCTTCTACCTCCAGCGGCTGCGCGACGAGGTGCATCGGTTCGCGATCGGCGCGCATCGCGACAAGCGCTCGAAGGCGATCGGTGCGAGCCCGCTCGACGAGGTGCCGGGCATCGGCCCCGCGCGCAAGAAGGCGCTGCTGATGCATTTCGGCACCGGCCGCGCGGTGCGCAACGCCAGCCTCGAGGATCTCAAGAAGGCGCCGGGCGTGTCGGCCGGCGTCGCGCAGCAGGTGTACGACTTCTACCACGCACGGTGATGGCCCTACCAATTGTTCATGTCCCTGCCGTATGGCCGGGCCATGGTGACCCGCGTCTTCCTCACGATCGACACCGAATTCGCCTGGCGGCATCACGCCGCCGGGCTCGACGTCGAGACGATCTATGCGCGGTCGATCGAACCCGCCGGGGTGGGGCTGGGCTATCAGCTCGATCTGCTCGCCGAGCACGGTTTGAAGGCGTGTTTCTTCGTCGATCCGATGCCCGCGCTGATCTTCGGCCTCGCGCCGGTCAAGCGGATGGTCGATACCATTCTCACGGCGGGGCAGGAGGTGCAGCTCCATCTCCACCCCAATTGGACCGCGGCGCGGGTCGGCGATCGTGGCGCGCATTACGCCCGCTTCCAGCTGCACGAATATACGCTGGCCGAGCAGCGCGACCTGCTGCGCGGCGCGGTCGAACTGCTCGTCGCCGCCGGCGCACCGGCGCCGATCGCGTTTCGCGCCGGCGGCTATGCGGCGAACGAGGATACGCTGATCGCGCTCGCAGACCTGGGTTTCGCCTATGACAGCAGCCACAATGGCGCCGAGGCGGCGGAGAGCCGGATCGCGCTGCCGCCCGCGCAGATCGCGCCGATCGACCATCATCTGATCGAGGTGCCGGTGACGGTGATCGAGGATGCGCCGGGCATGTGGCGCACCTTCCAATTATGCGCGCTGTCGGGGGCGGAGACTGCGGCGGCGCTCGATCATGCCGCGGCGGAGGATCATGCCGCGGTGACGATCGTCAGCCATGGCTTCGAGCTCGCCAACCGGCTCGGCACGCGCGCCAATGGCGTGCACGTCCGGCGTTTCGATACCTTGTGCCGGCTGCTGGCATTGCGCACCGACGCGCTGCCGACGGCGCATTTCGCCGACCGTCCCGCGCTGGCGCTGGGGCAGGACGATCGCCCGCTCGGCGCCAATGCGCTCCGCCGGCGGTTGCGGCAGGCCGAGCAACTGTGGTCGAATTGGGTCGCGGAACGCGGCGTATGACGGTGGTGGCGCTCAAGTTCCAGATCGGGGCGCGGACCGTGGCAGCGGTGCGGCGACGGCTGGTGCGGGTGGCGCTGTCGCTCGACGAGGTGCTGGCGGGGCAGGTGCCGATCCTGCCCGAGACCGATGGTGACGGCTATCTGATCACCTCGCTGCCTGCATCGCTCGCCGCCGCGGTGGAGCGTAGCGGCCGTGTCGCGATGGTGCGCCAGCGCTATACGCGTTTCTATACCGATCTGGGCATCGGCCATGCGGCGTGGCTCGCGGGCCTGTCGGGCTCGGCGCGGTCGACGCTGAAGCGCAAGACGCGGAAGATCGAGGCGGCGGGGCTGGCGATCCACGCCTATCGGACCGCGGCGGACTTCGCGGCCTTCTACCCGCTGGCACGAACCGTGTCGGCGACGACCTATCAGGAACGCCTGCTCGACGCCGGCCTGCCCGAGGATCCGGCGGCGGTGGCGCATCTGTCGGCGCTGGCGGCGGCGGACGGGCTGCGTGCGTGGCTGCTGCTGATCGGCGGGGTGCCGGCGGCCTATCTGTGCTGTACCGCGCAGGGGTCTGCGTTGCGTTACGATCATGTCGGCCATGATCCGGCGTGGGGCGAGCTGTCGCCCGGTACGGTGCTGCATGCGGCGGCGATGCGCGATCTTTTCGCCGACCGGTTCGCGCGCTTCGACTTCACCGAGGGCGAGGGCCAGCACAAGCGCCAGTTCGCCACAGACGGTGTGGCTTGCGTCGACCTGTTGCTGCTGCGTCCGACGTTGGCGAACCGGGCGACGCTGGCGGCACTGGCGGCGTTCGATGGGGCGATGGCGCACGCCAAGCGCGCGGCGCGGCGTCCGCGGGTCGCGGCGCTGGCAAAGCGGGTGCGGCGGTAGCGTGCCGCCGGTCCTGCCTCTGGCGGGAAAGGGCCGGGGAGCTATATCCCCTTGATGCACCTGCGCGCCGAAGCCATCGTTCTCGCGATCCGCGCGCATGGCGAGCACGGCGCGGTGGTGCGCGCGCTGACCCGCGGCGACGGCGTCCAGCCCGGCTATGTCCGCGGCGGCCGGTCGCGGCATCTGCGCCCCGTGTTGCAGCCGGCCAATGCGATCGCCGGCGAATGGCGTGCGCGCACCGGCGAACAGCTCGCCGCGCTCACCGTCGAACCGCTGCACAGCCGCGCCGCGCTGCACGGCGAGCCCTTGCCCGCCGCCGCGCTCGCTTGGGTCACCGCCTTGACCGCCGCGGCGCTGCCCGAGGCGCAGCCCTATCCGCGGCTCTACGACGCGCTCGGCGCGGTGCTCGACGCGGTCGAGGCGGCGCCGGCGGCGCGCGGCTGGGCGACTGCGCTCGTCCGCTACGAATTGCTGCTGCTTGCCGAGCTCGGCTTCGGCCTCGATCTCACCGCCTGCGTCGTCACCGGTGGCGAGGAGGATCTCGGCTTCGTCTCCCCCCGCAGTGGCGGCGCGGTCAGCCGCGGCGCGGCCTATGGCTATGAGGCGCGGCTGTTCGCTTTGCCAGCCTTCCTGACCGAAGGCGGCGCGGCGGACTGGCCCGATATCCTTGCCGGCCTTGCCATCACCGGCCATTTCCTCGCGCGCGATCTGCTCACCGATCGCCGCGCCGATCCGCTCGTCGCGCGCGAACGGCTGGTCGCGATGCTGAAAAGGGCCGTTGCGTGAAGCCCGGCGCCGCGGCTAGGCAGCGGCCATGGCATTGATCGCACTCCTGCCGGGCGACGGCATCGGCCCCGAAGTCATCACCCAGGCGCGCCGCGTGCTCGACGCGCTCGATCTCGACCTGACCTATGAAGAGGCACCGGTCGGCGGCGTCGCCTATCACAGCGTCGGCCATCCGCTGCCCGAGGCGACGCTGGACGTCGCGCGGCGCGCGGATGCGTTGCTGTTCGGCGCGGTCGGCGATCCGAGCTGCGATTCGCTCAAACGCGCGCTGCGCCCCGAACAGGCGATCCTCGGCTTGCGCAAGCATCTGTCGCTCTTCTCGAACCTGCGCCCGGCGACCTTGTTCGAGGGGCTCGAGGACGCCTCGGCGCTGAAGCCCGACGTCGCGCGCCAGATTGACCTCGTCATCGTCCGCGAACTCAACGGCGACGTCTATTTCGGTGAGAAGGGCCGCCGCACCACCGCCGCGGGTCATCGCGAAGGCTATGACATCATGAGCTACGACGAAACCGAGGTGCGGCGCATCGCCCACGTCGGGTTCGAGACGGCGCGCAAGCGGCGCGGCCAGCTCTGCTCGGTCGACAAGGCGAACGTGCTCGAAACCTCGCAATTGTGGCGCGACGTGGTGATCGAGGTCGCCGCCGACTATCCCGACGTGACGCTGACGCATATGTACGTCGACAATGCCGCGATGCAGCTCGTGCGCAATCCCGGCCAGTTCGACGTGATCGTCACCGGCAATCTGTTCGGCGACATCCTGTCGGATCAGGCGTCGATGTGCGCCGGCTCGATCGGCATGCTGCCCTCGGCGAGCCTCGATGATGCGGGCAAGGGGCTGTACGAGCCGATCCACGGCTCGGCCCCCGATATCGCCGGACAGGGCAAGGCCAACCCTTGCGCCGCGATCCTGTCGGCGGCGATGATGCTGCGCCATTCTCTCGGGAACGGCGCGGCGGCGGACCGGATCGAGGCGGCGGTGGCGCAGGCGATCCGCGACGGCGCGCGCACCGCCGATCTCGGCGGGACGATGAGCACGGCCGCAATGGGGGACGCCGTCCTCGCCGTCCTGTGAGCGCGCTGCTCGAGATCGCGGTCGTCATCCCGACGTTCAACGAACGCGCCAATGTGCCGACGCTGATCGCCAGGCTCGATCAGGCGCTGGCCGGGCGGCGCTGGGAAGCGATCTTCGTCGACGACGACAGTCCCGACGGCACCGCCGAGGCGGCGCGCGAGCTGGGGCGGGTCGATACGCGGGTGCGGGTGATCCATCGCATCGGCCGGCGCGGACTGTCGTCCGCCTGTATCGAGGGGATGTGCGCGACCGCCGCGCCGGTGGTCGCGGTGATCGACGGCGATCTGCAGCATGACGAGACGTTGCTGCCCAAGATGCTCGACCTGTTGCAGGCCGATGCCGATCTCGACGTGGTGGTCGGCTCGCGCTTCGTCGACGGCGGGGGGACCGGCGACTGGGACCGCGACCGCGTCGCCAAATCGGCGTTCGCGACGCGGCTGTCGCGCCGGGTGCTCAAGGGCGACCTCAGCGATCCGATGAGCGGCTTCTTCGCGATCCGCACCGCGCATGCGCGGCGGCTCGCCCCCGAATTGTCGGCGATCGGCTTCAAGATCCTGCTCGATTTGATGACCGCCAGCGCCGAACCGCTGCGCTTCGCCGAACTGCCCTATACCTTCCGGGTGCGGACGGAGGGCGAGTCGAAACTCGATCACGTCGTCGCGATGGAATATCTAATCGCGCTCTACGACCGCATGTTCGGGCGGTTCGTGCCGGTGCGCTTTGCGATGTTCTCGTGCATCGGCGTGCTCGGCGTCGGCGTGCATATGGGCGTGCTCGGCGTCGCGATGCTGTTCGGCGCGGCCTTCCTCGGCGCGCAGATCCTCGGCGCGCTGGCGGCGATGACGTTCAATTTCGCGCTCAACAACGCGCTGACCTATCGCGACCGGCGGCTGAAGGGCGTGCGGCAATGGCTCGACGGCTGGGTGTCGTTCTGCGTCGTCTGTTCGGTCGGGCTGGTCGCGAACGTCGGCATCGCCGCCTTCGTCCACGACGTCCACAACGAGGGCGCGGCGGCGTCCGCGTTGCTCGGCATATTGGTGGGCGCGGTGTGGAATTACGCGCTGTCGTCGAAATTCGTATGGGGGCGGTACTGACGCGACGGTTTCTCCCTCCTGAATTTCGAGGTCAGACCCAGCTCTTCAGCCACATCCAGCCATGGAACGACCCCGGCCCGCGCAGCGCCGCGGCGGACAGGATCGGGTAGAAGTGGATGAACAGCACCGCGCTCGCGGCGAGGAACGCCTCGTCCCAATAGCGCAGGCGCACCCGCCAGTGATCGAAGGCCGCGGCGATCGCCATCGCCAGCCAGATGCTCGACAGATAGTAATAATAATAGAAGCCCAACGACTTGGGGATGAGCGCCCACATCGCGACGCTGGCGATCCACAGCAAGGCGACGCCGCCGGTCCGCGCGTCGCCGTCGCGCACCCACGCCGCGATTCCGGCGACCACCGCGACCAGCCCGCCCCACATCACCACCGGATTGCCGAGCAGCAGGATACCGCGCTGCGCACCGTCCGCCGGCTCGTAGAAATACCAGACCGGCCGCCAGTCGAACGGCCACGTCCACCAGCTCGACTGATAGGTGTGCGGCGGCAGCACCTGCGTCTGCTGGCGATACATGTCGAGCTGGAAGGGGAGCAGCCGCGCGAACGTCAGCGGCTGATCGGCATAGAGGAAGGCGGGCCAGAAGGTGGCGAAATAGGCGAGCATCGCTACGCCGCCAAGCAGCGGCAATGCGATCAGCGGATGGAGACCGGGCCAGAGGTCCGGCCGCCGCCAGCGCGCGATCAGATAGGTCGCGCCGGCAAGGCCCAGATACGGCAGCGCGGTCCATTTCGTCCCCACCGCCAGCCCGAGCAGCAGCGCGCCGAGCAGCCACCGCCACCACACCGCCGCGCCCCGCGCGCGCATCGCCCATAACAGCGCGGCCAGTCCGGTGACGACGAACGCCGCCATGAACCCGTCGAGCATCGCGATCCGCGCCTGCACGAAGACGGTGAAGTTGAGCAGCGTCAGCGCCGCGCCGAGGCTCGCGGTGCGCACCCGCCCGAACACCAGCCAGAGGATCGCGAACACCCCCGTCACCACCGCGCTCGCCGCGACGGTCGACAGCGCGCGCCAGCCGAGCGGGCCGTCGCCGAAGATCGTCATCCCCAGCGCGATCAGCGTCTTGCCGAGCAAGGGATGCTCGATGTTCACCGGCCCGACCAGTCCGAGCAGCATCCGCGCCGCGGGGACGTAATGGACCTCGTCGAAGACGAGCACGTGCGGCGTGGTCAGCCGCCAGCAGAACAGCAACTGCGCGACGAGGCCGATGGCGAGCGCGGCGGGCAGGGGGCGGGAGAAGAGGCGCACGTCGGTCTTGTCCTCGTGGAGGGGCGGCTTGGCAAGATCAACTCTCCGGACTCGGGAGGAGTAGGAAGCCCGCAACGCTTGCACCGCCCGCACCCGTCCGGCTAAGCGCATCGCATGAAGCGCAAGGCAGGACAGGACCGCTCGATCACCGCCAACTGGCGTCCGGCGACGCTCGCCATCCGTGGCGGCACCGCGCGCAGCGAATATGGCGAGACCAGCGAGGCGCTGTTCCTCACCTCGGGCTATACCTACGACAAGGCGGCCGATGCCGCGGCGCGTTTCGCCGGCGAGCAGGAGGGGATGACCTATTCCCGCCTCCAGAACCCGACCGTCGAGATGCTCGAACAGCGGATCGCGCTGCTCGAAGGTGCCGAGGCGTGCCGGACGATGGCGACCGGTATGGCGGCGATGACCGCGGCGCTGCTCTGCCAGTTGCAGTCCGGCGACCATCTCGTCGGCGGTCGCGCCGCCTTCGGCTCGTGCCGCTGGCTGACCGATACCTTGCTGCCCAAGTTCGGCATCGCGACGACGGTGGTCGATGCGCGCGACCCGCAGGCGTTCCTCGACGCGGTGCGGCCCGAGACGAAGGTCTTCTTCTTCGAAACGCCCGCCAATCCGACGATGGACGTCGTCGATCTGCGCGCGGTCTGCGGCATCGCGCGCGAGCGCGGCATCGTCAGCGTCGTCGACAATGCCTTCGCCACCCCGGCGCTCCAGCGGCCGATGGACTTCGGCGCCGACGTCACCGCTTATTCGGCGACCAAGATGATGGACGGGCAGGGCCGCGTGCTCGCCGGCGCGGTGTGCGGCAGCAAGGACTTCATCGACAACACCCTGCTGCCCTTCACCCGCAACACCGGCCCGACGCTGTCGCCGTTCAACGCCTGGGTGGTGCTCAAGGGGCTGGAGACGCTCGATCTGCGCATCCAGCGCCAGTCGCAGAGCGCGATTACCGTCGGCCGCTTCCTCGAAGGCCGCGTGCCGCGCATCCTCCATCCCGGCCTGCCCAGCCATCCGCAGCACGACCTGGCGATGAGCCAGATGTCGGCGACCGGCCCGATCTTCGCCTTCGAGGTCGCCGATCGCGCACAGGCGCACGGGCTGCTCGACGCGCTGGCGCTGATCGACATTTCGAACAACATCGGCGATTCGCGCTCGCTGATGACGCACCCCGCCTCGACCACGCACGCCGGCGTCGCCGAGGACAAGCGGATCGAGATGGGGATCAACGAGGGCATGCTGCGCCTCAACGTCGGGCTGGAAGATCCGCAGGACCTGATCGACGATCTCGACCAGGCGCTGCGGCAGGTCGGTCTGTGAAGGAATTCTTCCCGCATGCCGCGACCACCGACGGGGTGACGGTACGCGTGGCGGTAAGCTATCTGCCCGAACAGTCCGAGCCGCGGCGTGGCCGCTGGTTCTGGGCCTATCATATCCGCATCGAGAATGAATCGGCGCGCGCGGTGCAGTTGCTGACCCGTCATTGGGTGATCATCGACGGACGTGGTGCCCGCCATTCGGTGGAGGGCGAGGGTGTCGTCGGCGAGCAGCCGCTGATCGCGCCCGGCGCGAGCTTCGACTATGTCTCGGGCTGCCCGTTGCAGACGCCGAGCGGGGTGATGCAGGGCAGCTATAGGATGATCGACGAGGACGGTGCCTGCTTCGACGCGGCGATCCCCAAATTCGCGCTGCTCGCGTCGGCGGTCGAATCGTGAAGCGGACACATCTGCCGCTCAACGGGCTGCGTGTGCTCGACGCCGCGGCGCGCCACCTGAGCTTCACCCGCGCCGCCGACGAGCTGGCGGTGACTCCCGCCGCGGTCGGCCAGCAGATCCGCGCGCTGGAGGATACGCTGGGTGTGGTACTGTTCCGCCGCACCACGCGGGGGCTGGAGCTGACGCCCGAGGCGGACGCCGGACTGGGTGCGCTACGCGACGGTTTCCTCCAGTTTGAAGAGGCGGTCCGCGCGATGCAGGCCGGTCAATCGTCCAAATCGCTGACCATCGCCGCACCGCGCGACCTGACCGAGAAATGGCTGATGCCGCGGCTCGCCGAGGTCGCGCAGCGCGACGGCGAGTTGCGCTTCGTGCTGATCGCGGCGGACGATGCGGTCGATTTCACCGAAGCGAACCTCGACCTCGCGATCCGCTGGGGCGAAGGGCCGGGCGAGCATGAGGGCGAGGCGCTCGAGTCGGAGGGCATGGTGACGATCGCCGCGCCCGGCGCGGCGGAGACGCTGATCGCCTGGCCGGGCTGCCCCGGTGGCGACGGCCATGCGCTGGTTCGCGTCGCCGATGCGGGTCTTGCGATCGATGCGGCGGTGGCGGGGCTCGGCCGTGCGACGGTGTCCGAACTGCTCGCGGCGCGCGACATCGCCAACGGCAAGGTCGCGGTGGTCGGCGATCCGCAGCCGTCGCGCTGCGGCTATTGGCTGGTCGCGCCGCTGCCGCAATGGCGGCAGGCGAAGGTCCGGGCGCTGGTCGACGCGCTGACCGGGTGAGCGATACGCCGACGCTGACGACGGCGCGGCTGACGCTGCGGCCGTTGGTGCCGGACGACGCCGAGGCGCTGTTTCCCGCCATGGCGGACCCCGAGGTGATGCATTGGTGGTCGCGCGGACCGTTCGCGTCGGTCGAGGAACTGCGCGCCTATTTCGCGGACATGCGACTAGGGCAGCGCGCCTGGGCGGCGGTGCGGGCGGGCGAGACGGCGGCGATCGGCTTCGTCTATGTCGGCGAGAGGCGGCCCGGGGTCAGCGAGATCGGCTATCTGTTCGCACGGGCGACGTGGGGCAGCGGCGTGGCGCGCGAATCGGTGAGCGCGGTGATCGCGCAGCTGTTCGGCGAGGGCACGCGGCGCCTGTTCGCCGATATCGATCCCGACGCCGTCGCCTCCGCGCGGCTGCTGGAGCGGATCGGCTTCACGTGCGAGGGACGGCTGCGCGCCGAATGGCAGACGCATATCGGCGTGCGCGATACGTTGATCTACGCGATGTTGCGCAGCGAGTGGCTGGCGCGCGACGCCGCCATGTCAGGACGCCAATAGCCCCAGCGCGCGCGTGACCAGCGCCATCAGCCGGGGCTCGTCGACCGCGCCGTCGGCGCTGTGCCAGCTCGCGCAGATCGCATACCAGCGGCCGGTCCTCGTCTGCGCCAGCAGGTTGAGCGCGATGACGCCGGGTTCTGAGCCGCCCTTGAAGCCGACATAGGCGAAGCGCGCCGCGGTCGCGGGATCGACGCCGTGGTTGATCGACAGGATGTCGCGCACCACCGGGCCGGCATCGCGGAGATCGGCGAGCAGGCGTGCCATGTCGCGCGGGGCGGCGAACCATTCGACGGTCTCGCTGGCCAGCGGACCCGAGGAGAACATCAGCGGGTCGAGACGGGCGGCGTCGATCCGCGTTGCTTCGGTCGCCAGCAGCGCGCGCCGACCGGCGGCATCCGCCGCGGTCCAGGCGGCGGTGAGTGCGGGGTTGGCCTTGATCGCGAAGGCTTCGCGGGTGGTCAGGACCGGGCCGGTGGCGCCGTATCGCGCCGCCATCGCATCCACCTCGCCGCGGCCGAGCAGGCGGACCAGCGTGTCGGTGGCGGTGTTGTCGCTGATCGAGATCATCAGCGTCGCCAGCGTCTGGAGCGTTACCGGCGTGGCCCGCGGCCAGTTTTGGAGGATGCCGGAGGGCAGCGACGGCGGCCCGACCGTCACGACGTCGTCCCAGTGGCGCGTCCCCGCCGCGACCTGCCGCGCCGCCTCGGCGAGGCCCCAGAGCTTGAACGCCGAGCCGAGCGGGGCGGGGGTGTCGGCGCGGGTTTCGGCGAGCGGCGCGGGTTGCGGGCCGTCGAGCGCGTAGATGCCGACCTGCGCGATGCCGGGCAAGGCGGCGAGGTCGGCCTGCACCTTGGCAGGCGTGTCGCCGCGCAAGTCGGTGCCGGTGATCAGCAAGCCGGCGATCGCATGCGGCGCGGCGGGATCGAGCGACAGGCGCAGCGTCGCGGTGCCGCGGTCATAGTCGATCACTGCCGTCGCCGCCCAGCGACCGGCGGGATCGAGGCGGGCGACGCGGCGCGGCTCGCCGAGCGTGGCGCGCAATTGCGCGGCGAGGGCGGTCCATTGCGCAGGCGGTACCGCCTGGCGGAAGGCAGCGGTGAAGAGGGCGTCGTAGCCGGGGCGGCCGGCGAGCACCGGGATCAGCGCGGTGGCGCGGGTGCGGACCGCTGGGTCCGCCACGGGGGCAGCCGCGGCGGCGGGGGGCGTCTGCGCCGATGCCACGAGAGGCGTCAGCGCGATCAGCGCCGTCGCCGCCAGCGCGATCAGTTCTTGAGCTTCCAGCCTCGCTTGAGCAGCTGATAGCATAAGACCCCCAGTGCGATGTCCACCGCGAGGATCGCGATGCTGCCGACCATGATGGGCGAATCGGCGGTGCCGAGGAAGCCGTATCGGAAGCCGGAGATGATGTAGAAGAAGGGATTGGCGTGGCTGAACGCGCGGAAGGCGGGGGCGAGCCGGTCGACCGAGTAGAAGGTGCCCGACAGCAGCGACAGCGGCGCGATGACGAAATTGGTCACCGCGGCGGCATGGTCGAACTTCTCCGCCCAGATCGACGTCAGCACGCCGAGGAACGACAGGAAGGCGGCGCCGAGCAGGCCGAACCACAGGATCGCCAGCGGGTGGGTCGGCGTGACGTGGACGCCGGGGTAGAGCGCCATTGCGCACCAGCAGATGAAGCCGACGATGAACGCCCGCGTCATCGCGCCCCCGACCAGCGCGGCGAGCAATTCCCACGTCGATAGAGGCGGTTGCAGGTAATCGACGATCGTCCCCTGGATCTTGCCGACGAGCAGCGAGAAGCTGGCGTTGGCGAAGGCGGGGCCCATCATCCCCTGGCTGATGATGAGGCCGGGGGCGATGAAATCGGCGAAGGGGACGGTGATGCCGCCGACCACGACCGGGCTTTTCGCGCCGGTGGCGATGGTGAAGACGATCAGGAACAGCAACGTGGTGATGGATGGCGCCCACACCGTCTGGAGGTGGACCTTGAAGAACCGGCGCACCTCCTTCACATAGAGGGTCTTCAGGCCGCCCCAGTTCACGTTCCGGATGACCGGAACGCCGGGTGCGGACCGGATTGCCGATTGGATCTCGCCGATTGGGGGCTGGCTGCTCATGGCCGAAGCGGGTAACCGCAGCCGCAGCCGCCCGCAACCCGGCGCAAGTGTAAGGAACGTGATAATGTCCTGGACCGACGAGCGGATCGACACGCTCAAGACGATGTGGGAGGCGGGGCAGACCGCCAGCCAGATCGCCGAGGCGCTGGGCGGCGTCAGCCGCAACGCGGTGATCGGCAAGGCTCACCGCCTGGGCCTCCAGTCGCGCCCGTCGCCGGTGAAGCCGAACGAGCCGGTCGCCGCCGCGCCGGTGCCCGACGTGCCGCTGCCCGAGGCCGAGCCCGAACCCGCGCCGGCACCGGTGGTCGCGGCGCCGCCGGTTCCCCCGCGTCCGGCGCCGGAGCCGGTCGTCGCGGCCGATGCTGACGAGGACGAGGATGACGTCGTCGAGGACGATGCGGACGAGGAGGAGGACGAAGAGGTCGTCGCCGCCCCCAAGCGCGAGCCGCAGCCGATCCTGCGCTCGGTCGGTCCCGGCGGATTCGTCCGCCAGTCGCCCGGCGAGCAGCAGCCGCCCTCCACTCCGGCGCCGCCGCGCCGGCTGGTGCCCGCCAAGCCGTCGCCCGAGATCGCCGGCAAGACGACGCTGCTCGATCTCAACGACCGGATCTGCAAATGGCCGCTCGGCCATCCCGGCGAACCGGACTTCCACTTTTGCGGCGACAAGGTGAACCCCGGTTTCCCGTATTGCGTCGCGCATTGCGGCCACGCCTATCAGGCGCAGCTGCCGCGCCGCGACCGGCGTCCGCCGCCGCCGCTGCCGTTCGGTGGCCCGCGGGTGCGTTGAGCCATCGCGATTTGGGTGTGAAGGAGGCCGCTTCCCGCGAGGGGGCGGCCTTTTTCTTTGCTGGTGGTGGCGTGGGCTTGAATCGCCGGGGGCAATCCAACTTGGCACTTCCTGACGGGGGAGGGATTTCACTCCGGCCGCTGGATGTCGATCCCGCCGAGAAAGGCCGTGGTCCCTTTCTCGTGTTCCCGCGAAGGCGGGGACCCAGGGCCAAGCGAAACAACATCTTATAGTGTGCGTGACTCCTGGGCTCCCGCCTGCGCGGGAGTACTGGGAGAGGTTTGCGGCGGTGCCGCGAAGCCTGGGGTCCGGTTAGGATGAAGCGTCGTAAGTTATTCCAAAGCTTCACCCAACTGGGCCCCGGCCTACGCCGGGGTACTCGCTTGGGGTGTCGGGACCGACCTTCGCATAGGGCTTGCGGGAGGCCGGGGGACCACGGCCATGTTGGACGACATGGACAACATGGACACCTTAACGGAAACGATCGACTTCCATCGTTTCCAAATCTGTCATGATCGTGGTGCGGCGATGAGAAAGAGCGTCGCTGCGGGAGATATCACGTGCCCGGCGTGTAGGACAGACCGCGGTCCTCCCGCGTGATGCATGCAGCAAAAAGGGACCGGCTTCCTGCGAAGCCGATCCCTTTCGAACGGGCGTGACGATCGCGCTTAGAAGCGGAAGGCCGCCGTCGCGCGCAGCGAATGCCAGCGGAACTTCTCGTCCGAGCGACGAAAGTCGGTCGTGGTGCCGCCGACGACGAACGGGTTGGTCGCGGGCGCGCTGCCCTGCGCCACGCGGACGCGGGCGTCGTCGTCGTTATACTGGTGGTAGGTGTATTCCATACCGACCGAGAAATGCTCGCCGAGCTTCTGCTCGATGCCGCCACCGCCGACGATGCCGAATTGCTTGCGCTTGCCCGACTGGGTGAAGGCGTTCGCGGTATTGGTCGAGGTGAAGCTGCGGTCGATATTGGCATAGCCCGGACCGAAGGTGCCGTAGAACAGCGTCGTGCCGGGCGCATAGCCGATGCGGCCACGGATGCTCGCTTCCCACTTCACGTCGCGGGTCATCACGTAATTGGCCGGCGTGGTCGAGAAGCCGCTGACGCTGTCGGTGATCTCGGTCTTGCCGAACTCGCCGAGCGCACCGATCACGATGTTGCCGGTCTGCGAATCCATGCCTATACGGCCATAATAGGACCAGCCGTCCTTGTCGTTAGCGCAGCCGGCGGGCAGCGGCGTCGCGGCGCGGGCGCGGCCGTTGCAGAAACCCGGGGTGAAGGCGTTGCCGCCGTTCGCGATCACCGTGTCGCCGAAGCTGCCGTTCGAGCCGCGGTCAAACAGGATCGTCGAACCGGTGTCGTTGGGCTGAACGTCATAGCCGCCGGCGGCGCCGACATAGATGCCCGAAAACGGCGCCGGATCGCCGGCGTCCTGTGCCTGGGCGGCGGTGGCGAAGGTGACGGCGGCGAGGGCGCCGAGCAGCAGGGTGGTACGCATAGTCTCTCCCGGAGTGTTTGCAGCAGCTCAGGAACGTGCGGGATGCCGTTGATATGCATCAGCATTTTGATTCACTTAAAGTGTGGCATTCATGCATCAGCATAGACATATTCGAGCAACATGAGGCGGCTGCATCGCTATTGCCGGGCGCTGGTATCGGCGACGATGTTCCCTTATGGTTCCCGGTAATGGCCAAAGACCTTTTTGCGTCCGCCGCGGCGCCCGAGAGCAATTACGACGCATCTTCGATCGAGGTGCTGGAGGGGCTGGAACCCGTCCGCCGCCGCCCCGGCATGTACGTCGGCGGCACCGACGAGCGCGCGCTGCACCATCTCGCCGCCGAAGTGCTCGACAATGCGATGGACGAGGCGGTTGCCGGCCATGCGACGCGGATCGAGGTGACGCTGGAGCCGGGCAACCGCCTGACGATCACCGACAATGGCCGCGGCATTCCGGTCGACCCGCACCCCAAGTTTCCCGACAAGAGCGCGCTCGAGGTGATCCTGTCGACGCTGCACTCGGGCGGCAAGTTCGCCGGCAAGGCCTATGCGACCAGCGGCGGTCTGCACGGCGTCGGCGTGTCGGTGGTCAACGCGCTGTCGTCGGACACGCTGGTTGAGGTGGCGCGCGAGCGGCAATTGTATCGCCAGCGGTTCAGCCGCGGCGTGACGCAGGGGCCATTGGAGCATGTCGGTGCGGCACCCAACCGGCGCGGCACCTCGGTCGCCTTCACCCCCGATACCGAGATCTTCGGGCCGGAACTCGCGTTCAAGCCCAAGCGGCTCTACCAGCTCGCGCGGTCGAAGGCCTATCTGTTCGCCGGGGTCGAGATCCGCTGGCATTGCGCGCCCGAGCTGGTCGAGGGGACCGACACGCCGGCCGAGGCGGTGTTCCAATTCCCCGGCGGCCTCGCCGACCACCTCAAGGAACAGGTCGGCGGGCGCGAGTGCGCGACGTCGGACTTCTTCGCGGGCAATCAGGATTTCCCCGGCGCACAGGGCCGTGTCGAATGGGCGGTCGCCTGGCCGCTGTGGAGCGACGGCAGCTACAGCTGGTATTGCAACACGATCCCGACCCCCGACGGCGGCACGCACGAACAGGGGCTGCGGCAGGCGCTGGTGCGCGGCCTGCGCGCCTTCGGCGAGCTGATCCACCAGAAGAAGGCCAAGGAGATCACCGCCGACGACGTGATGGTTGGCAGCGAGCTGATGCTCAGCGTCTTCATCCGCGATCCGCAATTCCAGAGCCAGACCAAGGACCGCCTCACCAGCCCGGAGGCGGCGGGGCTGGTCGAAAAGGCGGTACGCGACCATTTCGACCATTGGCTGGGCCATAATATGGAGCGCGGCAAGGCGCTGCTCGGCTATGTCCTCGAACGGATGGACGAGCGGCTGCGCCGCAAGCAGGAGCGCGAGGTCAAGCGCAAGACCGCGACCAGCGCGCGCAAGCTGCGCCTGCCCGGAAAGCTTACCGACTGCGCCAACGACGGCAACGAGGGTACCGAGCTGTTCATCGTCGAGGGCGATTCGGCGGGCGGCTCGGCGAAACAGGCGCGCGACCGCAAGACGCAGGCGATCCTGCCGATCCGCGGCAAGATCCTCAACGTCGCCAGCGCGACCAGCGCCAAGATCGTCGCCAATCAGGAGATCGCCGATCTGATCCAGGCGCTGGGCTGCGGCACGCGCAAGGATTGCGACGCGAGCCAGCTCCGCTACGAGCGCGTCGTCATCATGACCGACGCCGACGTCGACGGTGCGCATATCGCGACGTTGCTGATGACCTTCTTCTTCCAGGAGATGCCCGATCTGGTGCGGCGCGGGCATCTGTATCTGGCGCAGCCGCCGCTCTACCGGCTGACGGTCGGCGCCAAGTCGCTGTACGCGCGCGACGATGCGCATCGCGCCGAGCTGGAGAAGACCGCGTTCAAGGGCAAGAAGGTCGAGGTGGCGCGGTTCAAGGGGCTGGGCGAGATGAACCCCGGCCAGCTTCGCGAGACGACGATGGACCCCAAGACGCGCGGCATGATCCGCATCACCCTGCCGCAGGAATATGAGGAGCGCGCCGGGGTGAAGGACCTCGTCGACCGGCTGATGGGCAACAATCCGGCGCACCGCTTCGCCTTCATCCAGGAGAATGCGGCGCGGCTGGACGAGGAGGCGATCGACGCCTGACCGGGTTGTGGTTGCTTATGGTCGTTTGTGTTTGACCTGACCTTGCCTAGCTCATCCCGTCACCCCGGACTGGTTCCGGGGTCTACTCTGCGGCGAGGAGAAAGGCTTGAGGTGATACCTTCTCTTGCGGACTGGTGGACCCCGGAACGGGTCCGGGGTGACGGCCTCAAAGTGGAGATCGCTCGAACCTCGGTAGTCCGATCGGTCGCGTCGGATAACGCGCCGTCAGCGCTGGGCGGCGCCATCCCGATTTTCGCATTCCGCTTTGTGCAGCAGGTGGATCGTCTCGTCCTCCTCGCACACGACGAAGCCGATGTCCTCGAGCGCGAGCTTGAGGTGGATGCGCGTGAGGTGATCCCCCTCCTCGAAGGCGAAGACAGAGTCGGCAGGATCGATCATCCGCGTCCAACTCCACCCATTTGTCGCCGTTCCACCCATTAACCACTTAAATAGGTTAAATAAGACGAACGGTTAACCTCAATGTGGCGGCCATTGCGGCGGCGGCGAGGGCATATCGCGCGCCTGGAGCCGGCCATGCGAGAAGCCGGCGTGCCAGGCGGCGAGGATCAGCACCGAGCTGTGATCGAACGGGCAATCGCGCGCGCTGCCGTCGACGCCGGAGAGGCGGCCATCCTCGAAGGCGGTTTGCAGGTCGGCGAGATGGCCGGGGGCGGGGGGCTGGGTCATGCCGTCCGATCCACCTAGCGCCGCACCGGGCCGGGGCGGAAGGTGCGCGGATCGGCGGGGGCCTCGGTCCCGTCGGGCGTGTCGAACAGATGTTCGAGCATCGCCGCCATCGCGGTATAGCCCTTGCCGGTCAGCCGGACGCGGACGCGGCGATGATCGGTCGGGTCGGGGTGGCGCGACAGCAGTTCGGCCTCCTGCAACCGGTCGATGCGGCGCATCGCGCTGGTCGTGCTCTCGCCGGACATCAGCGTCAGGTCCTTGACGTACAGCCGCTCGCCGGTGCCGGCGGCGACGAACAGGTCGATCATCATGTCCCAGGCGGGATCGACGAGCAGGTCGCGCGGCAGGAAGTGGCTCATCCGCGCCCGCAGCTGACGGGCCTGACGTGCGCGGGCGAGCAGCACGGGCGAGAAGGTCGCGGTGGCGTCACCGCCGTCGAGCGGGGTGGCGCCGGCGAGGGCGGCGTGGTCGAGGGGCGGGCTCATCGTTCGCGCAGCGCCTCCTGCGCACGGTTGAGGGGTTTGAGCAGATATTGCAGCACGGTCTTGCTGCCGGTGTGGATGTCGACGGTGGCGACCATGCCGGGGGTGATCGGAAAGCGACGACCCGCCTTGTTGGTCAGCGAATCGGATTTGGTGCGGACGAAGACGCGATAATAGAGCACGTCGGGCTTCACCTCGTCGCGGATCGTGTCGGGCGAGATGGTGGTGACGACGCCGTCGAGGCCGCCGTAGATCGAATAGTCATAGGCCGTGACCTTGACCTTGGCGGCCTGGCCGGGACGGATGAAGGCGATGTCGCGCGGCTGGATGCGCGCCTCGATCAGCAGGCGTTCGTCGAGCGGCACGATCTCCATGACCTTGCCGTTGGGCGGAATGACGCCGCCGATCGTCGACACCTCGATGTTCTTGACCACGCCGCGCACGGGCGAGCGCAGCGTGAGGCGGCTCAGCGTGTCGGAGCGGCCGCGGACGACGGGGCCGAGCGAGTCGACCTGTTCCATGACCTTGGCGAGGTCCTGCCGCGCCTCGACCATATATTGCGAGCGCAGGTCGGCCTTCTTGAGTTCGAGCTCGGCGCGCTGGCGTTGCAGGCGCAGCACCTCGACGTTGCTCGCCGCGCCGACGGTGATCAGCGACTGGCCGATCGACACTTCGCGGCCGATCAGCGCGAGGCTCTGGTCGATCAACTGAATCGAGGATTGCAGGCTGCGGCGGCGGGTCTCGTAGAGGCTGGTTTCCGCCGCCTTGAGCTCGGGAAAGCGGTCGAGCTCGGGGGAGAAGCGCAGCGGCGTATCGTTGGCCTCGGCCTGCAGCCGGCCGGCGCTGGCGAGCGCGGCGCGGTATTTCGCGGCGCTTTCCTCGACGGTGGAGCCCGCCTGCGTCGGGTCGAGCTGCGCGAGCAACTGGCCCGGTTTGACGATATCGTCCTGATGGACGAGCAATTTGGCGAGGATGCCGCCCTCGAGCGATTGCAGCACCTGTTCGCGGCTGGTCGGCACGACGCGCGCCTCGCCGGTCGCGACCTCGTCGAGGCTGGCGAACCAGGCCCAGCCGAGCGCGGCGACGAACAGGGCGGCGAGCAGCCAGATCAGGCGGGTCGCGGTGAGGCGCGCGGCCTCGCCGTCGCCGCCGAACAGATGGTCGTCGTCGGCGGTGATGCTGATCATGCCGCTGCACTCCTTGTGCCACGCATCGTGGCGAGGATCTGGTCGCGCGGGCCGTCGAGGATGACGCCGCCCTGGTCGATGATGATGATCCGGTCGACGATATCGAGCATCCGCATCCGGTGGGTGGCGACGACGAGCGTCCGGTCGCGGCCCCATTCGCCGAGTCGCTGGATGAAGTGGCGTTCGGTCGCCTCGTCCATCGCCGCAGTGGGCTCGTCGAGCAGCGCGACCATCGGCTGGCGGAGCAGCAGCCGCGCGAGCAGCAGCGCCTGCACCTGCCCGCCCGACAGGCCACGCCCGCCCTCCTGCACGACATGGCCGAGGCCGTCGCGCATCCGGCGGAGCATCGCGTCGGCCCCGACCATGGCGAGCACCGCCATGATCTCGGTATCGGATGCCGACGGGGCGCCGAGGGTCAGGTTCTCCCGCAGCGTGCCGTGGAACAGCCGGCTCGACTGGGTGAGCAGTCCGACGTCGCGGCGGACGTCGGCGGGATCGATCTGATGCAGCGCGAGACCGTCGAGCAGCACCTCGCCCGAGACGGGTTGCAGCATGCCCGACAGGCCTTGGAGCAGGGTCGACTTGCCGGCACCGTTGCGGCCAAGCAGCGCGATCCGTTCGCCCGCGGCGATCTCCAGCCCGGCGACGGTGAGCGCGGGCGGCGCGTTGGGATCGGCGTAGGTGAACACCGCCGAGCGCAGGGTGAAGGCGCCGGTGACCGCGGGCAGCGGGATGCGATGGTCGGCATCGGCGCTGTCGACCGGCAGAGCCATGATCTGGTTGAGGCTGCCCATCGCGACCTTGGCGTGCTGCCAGCGGCCGAGAAGTTGCGTGACCTGCGCCATCGGCGCCATCATCCGCGAGCCGAGGATCGAGGTGGCGACGAGCACACCGGTGGTGATGCTGCCCGAGATGACGAGCGGCGCGCCGACGAAGATGATCGCGGCATAGACGCCGTTCTGCACGCTCTGCGTCCACACCGACAGGCCGTTGGTGAGACCGCGCAGGCGCAATTGCGCCTCGCCGGCGACGGCATTGTAGTGGTTCCACTGCTGGTGGAAGCGGTCCTCCGCCTGGAGCGCCTTGATGTCCTCGATGCCCTGTACCGCCTCGACCAGCATCGCGTTGCGCAGCGAAGATTCGCGCATCGATTCGGTCGCCAGCATGCGCAGGCGGCGCTGGGCGAGCAGGCCGGGGAGAAGGAGCAGGACGAGCGCGACGACCGGCACCAGCGCGAGCAGGCCGCCGATGTACCAGAGCAGGCCGAGGAACATCAGGAAGAAAGGAAGGTCGGCGACGGTGGCGATCGTCGTCGAGGTGAGCATGTCGCGGACCTGGTCGAGGTCGCGGAGCTGGGCGATGAAGGTGCCGGTCGAGGCCGGGCGCGACTGGTTGCGGACGCGCAGCGCGTGGCCGAAGACCCGGTCGGAGATGCGCAGATCGGCGCGCTTGCCGAGCACGTCGACGATGTTGGTGCGCAGCCGCCGCAAGGCGAAATCGAAGGCGATCGAGACGAGCACGCCGACGAACAGGATGGTCAGCGTCGGGATCGACGCCGCGGGCACGACGCGGTCGTAGACCTGCATCGAGAACAGCACGCCGGCGAGGCCGAGCAGGTTGGTGACGACCGAGGCGACCATCACATGGCCGTAGGCGGGAGCGTCGCGCATCAGAATCTGGCGCAGCCAGTGATCCTCGAACGGGCGGATATAGGTGTCGACGCGCGCGTCGGGCGAGGAGCGCGACGGCCGCGGTACGACGAAGCCGGTGGCGGCGGCGCGCAGCTCGGCCAGCGACAGGCGGGTCTGGCCGCCGCGGTCGCCGGGCAGCACCAGCCGCGCCTGATCGTCGCCGTCGATGCCGTCGATCAGGGCGATCTCGCCGTCGGCGAGGCGGACGATCATCGGCAGGCGCCAGCCGCTGAGCTTGACCTCCTGCGGCGTCGAGAAGCGGACGGTGAGACCGGTGGCGCGGGCGAGCGCGAGGATGCGCGCGTCCTCGTCGCCGCCGAGATCCCATTGCGCGGCGAGGCGCGCACGCTGTTCGGAGACGGGCAGGCGATAGTGGCGGGCGACGCGGGCGAGCAGTTCGAGCCAGCCGTCGACGGCGACGGGCGCCGCCGGAGCGATCGCCGCGGTCAAAGCGTCACCCCGCGTACCGAGGTGCCAGACAGGCCGAAGGCGTCGCGCATCCGGCCCGAGACGTAGAGGCAGTCGATCTGCAGGCGGCGCAGGTTCTGGGTGGTGTTGACCGCGTCGAAGCGCACCTGTTGCAGCTCCTGTTCGGCGTTGAGCAGATCGACCAAGGTGCGGGTTCCCATTTCGAGATACTGAATGCGGTAGAGGCGGCCGGTCTCGCGCATATTGTCCTCGCGCGAGGCCAGCGTGGTGGCGAGGCGCGAGAGGCTGTCGATCTGCTGCTGCGCCTCGGCGAGCTGCTGGCTGCTCTCGTTGCGGACGCGCCGCGCGCTCGCCTCGGCGGCGTCGAGGCGATAGGCGGCGCTGCGCACCCGCGCCTTGGTGAGGCCGCCGGCGAAAATGTTGCTCGTGACGCGCAGGCCGAAATTGTAGATGCTGCGGTCGCCGAACGGCGAATTGACGTCGGTCGAGGCATCGCCGCCGAACGACAGCGTCGGATAGCGGTCGGCGCGGCTGCGGCGCAGGTTGGCGGCGGCGCGCTCGGTCTCGGCATCGGCGGCGGCGACCGCGGGCACGCTCTGCCACGACGGCGCGGGGCCGGCGCAGCCCTGCATCAGCCAGCCGGGTACGTCGGCCGACACGCCGGCGGGCGCGGGATGGCCGAGCAGGAAGGCGAGGTTGCTGGTCCAGCGCCGCTCCTCCGCCTCGACCTGGGTGAGGCTGGCTTCGGCCGCCTCGACGCGGGCCTGCGCCTGCAAGGCGTCCGACCGGGTGGCGGCGCCCATCGTCGAGCGCTGGCCGACGAGTGCGCTGATCTGGCGGATGCGATCGGCCTGATCGCGGGCGATGGCCCGCTGCGCGGTGGCGCGCTGCAGTTCGATGATCGCATAAGCGGTGTTGCGGACCAACGTGTCGACCGCGAGCAGCATCTCGGCGCGGCTGGCGCGGGTGCCGGCGCGGGCGGCGGCGACGTCGCTCGACACCTTGCCGAAGTCGTAGAGCATCTGCGACGCGCTGAATTGCGGGCGCGGCGACCAGGTGCTCGACACGCGGCTGTCATAGCCGCTGCCGAGCCCGGCGCTGACCGTCGGCAGATAGCCGGCGCGGGCCGCGGCGACCTCCTCGCCGCTGGCGGCGAGCGTGCCGGCGGCCTCGATCACCGAGGGATGCCAGGCGACGGCGTCGCGCGCGGCGCTTTCCAGCGTGACCGGGACGGGAGCATCCGCGGCCATGCCGCTGCCGGCGAGGGCGACGGTCATCACCGCGCCCGTCGCAGCCAATAGTCTGGGTAACCGTCTCGGAAAACGCATCGCAACCGGGTCCTCTCTTGCCGTGCAAAAGAGGCCCGGTTGCTTAACAAAGAGTAGAATTCAGCCCTTTGTCATCAATACTTTAGATGCAGTTTGAGGTGCTTAAACAACATGATTGACAGTAGTTGCATGATGCGTCTGATCATCCAGCGTCGCGAGATAGTCGAGCGGGTCGGCGACCACCGCGGCGGCGACCGGTACCACTGCCGCGCTGTGATCGGCGCCCGACGCATCGGCGTGGATGCCATTCTGCTGCGTGGCGAGATAGTGCGAGAGCACATCCTCCAGTTCGCCGCGCCCTTCGAAAAGCTCGTAGGTGGCAAGCCCGATCGCCGCGCCATCGCCCGTCGCGGCGACCGCGGGTGCGGTGGCGAGATGGGCATCGGCGGTCACCGCGTGCGTATCCAGTGAAACCACATCGGGTTCGATACTGTAGACGGGTGCGACCGCGTAATGGACCATCGCCGAGGCATTGTCGCCCGGCACGTCGATCGTGACGGTCAGAGTCGTGGTTGCGGCGACTCCGTTGGGCTGCACCAACTGGTAGGTGAACGAGTCGGTCAGGTCGGTGGTCGAATAGGCCAGCGTCGTACTCGGCTGGTAGACGTAATGGCCGACCTCATCGACGGTCAGCGTGCCGTGCGCGCCGTTGATGACGAGCGGGGTGTTGCCGACCTCCGTAAAGGTGCTGCCGGTGGCGACGCGGACCGCGACGAAGCTCGAATGGGCGTCGTCGTTGGCGAGCAGGCTGCCCTCCACCGCTGCCGGGCTGACGACGACATGGCGGTCGAGCAGCGTCGTCGTGCGGTCCAGCGTGACGCTGGTGTCGAACCGCGTGCCGACCAGCGCGTCGGCGGCGAGCGTATAGCGGTAATTGCCCGCCGGCAGGTCGTTGAGCGTGAAGCTGGTGCTGGCGCTGCCGACGCCGACGAGCGCCAAGTTGGTGATCGTCTGGGTGGTGCCGGCGGTGAGATTGGTCAGCGTCAGCGTATAGGTGGGGGCGACGCTGAGCAGGCCTACCGTGGAGGCGCGGATGGTGATGTCCGCATCGGTGTTGGGCGCGACCGAGAACGTGTCGGTCCGCTCGCCGTGCGAGCCGACCGCGACCGGCAACAGCGGCACCTGCACCGCGGGGGTCGCGGTGAAGCTGTAGGTGATCGGCGCCGCCGCCTCGACGACGTTGGCATAAGTGACCGGCGCCACCGCGACATCGGCGACGGCGACCGGGGCGCCGGTGATCGCGCCGCTGCCGACGGTGATCGACAGATTGGCGCGCTCCACCTCATTGTCGCTCGGGTCGATGATCGCATAGCTGAAGACGTCGGTATGGCCGATCGCCGCCGCATTCGCATCGGGCGTGTAGCTGTAGCTGCCGTCGAGGTTGATCACCAGCGTACCCCATTCCCCGTCGACGACGGTGCCGTCCGCGGTGACGGCGACGGTCGCGCCGGTGACGGTGTTGGTGACGCTGGTCACGTGCGTGCCGGGCGAGACCACGTCGACCGCACCGCCGACACCGGGATCGGTGATGACGTTGCCGGTCGCCGCGACCGGGCGCACCCCGCCGACATCGGTATAGTCGATGTCGGTGCCGCTGACCGCGAGGTTGCCGAGCAGGCCGACGCCGACGCCGAGCCCGCTTTGATAGGTGAGGAAGGCGCGATATTCGCCGGGCGTGAGCGTCTGGCTGGCGGTGAGGTTGCCGTTCAGCAGGCCGAGTTCGAGCAGAGAGCCGCCCGGAGCGCCGTTGACTGCAACCCATTGCGTGCCGTCGAAGCGCTGGACGACGACGCTATAGCCGCTGGTGACGCCGATGTTGAGCGTCGCGTCATAGGTGAAGCTGGCGGCGAGGTTGTGGCCGTCCTGCACCGTGAAGCGGACGCTGGGCGTGCCGAGCACCTGCGCCTGCAGGTTGAGCACGCCGGCGGAGACCAAGGCGAGGTAGTTGGCGCTGCCGATCGCGGTCGGCGCGGCGGCGACCACCGGCAGCAGGTCGATCGTCGCCGTCGCGGCGTTGCCGAACGCCTGGATATCGAACGGCGCGACGACCGTCGCGGCGCCCGAGACGTTGCCGGCGGCATCGGCCAGGGTCACCGCCAGCGTCGCGCCGGCGACCTGCGGCGTGGTCAGCGTGACGGTGAAGCTGCCGTCGGCGCCGACGACGCCTTGGCCGAGGAGGCTCGTGCCGCTGCGCACCTCGACGCGGGCGCCGATTTCGCCGGTGCCGGTGAGCGTCGTGCCGGTCGGGTTGACCGCCAGCGCGGCGGGCGCCGCGGGCGCGGTGATGTCGGGCGCGACGACGGTGATCCCGGCCGAGACGTTGCGCGCCGCGTCGGTCTGGACCGCGGTCAGCGTCTCGCCGTTGCGCTGCGGCGTGGCGAGGGTGACCAGATAGCTGCCCGAGGTGGTGACCAGCGCGGTGCCGAGGTCGACGCCGCCGGCACGGATCGTCACCGTCGCGCCGGGCTCGCCGGTGCCGGTCACCTGACTGCCGGCGGCGATCACCGTGGCGGTCGGCGCGGCGGGCGCGGTGATGTCGGGGGCGAGCGCCAGGACCGACGTGGCGGGGCCGTTGGCGATCGCCTGCACGACGGTGAGCGTCTCGCCGTTGCGCTGCGGGGTGGACAGGCCGATCGTGTAGCTGCCGTCGCCGGCCGCGGTGACCGTGCCGAGCGCGGTGCCGTTGAGCGTGACGGTGATCGCGGCGCCGGCGGCGCCGGTACCGGTCACGGTGGTGCCGTCGGGCGATACGGTGGCGGTGAGCGGGGCCGGTCCGGCCAGCAGCGGTGCGCCGGCGGTGGTGGGGATCGAGACGTTGCCGCTGGTGTCGCTCTGCGTGACGGTCAGCGTCTGGCCGCCGGTCTGCGGCTGGGTGAGCTGTACCGTATAGCTGCGATCCGGGTCGACCACCGCGGTGCCGAGCGGCACGTTGCCTGCGCCGAGGACGGTCACGGTGGCGCCGGGTTCGCCGGTGCCGGTGACCAAGACGCCGTCCGCCGTCACCGTCGCGACCGGCGCGGCGGGGGGCGTGGTATCGGGGGCGATCGTAGCGGTGACCGGCGAAACGCCGCCGCCGTCGCTCTGGCGGACGCCGAGCAGCTCGCCGTTGGTCTGCGCGGTGGAGAGCGCCACGGTGTAGCTGCCGTCGGCGGCGGCGACGGTGCGGCCCAGTTCGGTGCCGCCCGGAGCGGTGACGACGATGGTTGCGCCGGCTTCCCCGAAGCCGCTGACGCTGGCGCCGCCGGCCGCGACGGTCGCGGTGGGGGCGGCGGGGGCGACGAGGTCCGGCGCGGTGAGCGCGAAGCCCGGCGACGTGTTGCCGGTGGGGTCGGCCTGCCGGATGGTGAGCGGTTCGCCGTCGATCTGCGCGGTGGCGAGCGGGATCGTGAAGCTGCCGTCCGCCGCGACCACCGCGGTGCCGAGCACCGTGCCGGCAACGCCGGTGGCGGTGACGGTCGCGCCGGCCTCGCCGAAGCCGGTGATGCTCGCGCCGTCGCCGGCGACCGTGCCGGTGGGGGCAAGCGGTGCCGTGGTGTCGGGGGCGGTCGCGGTCGCGACGGGGGAGGCGTTGCCGCCGCCGTCGACCTGGATCGCGGTGAAGCCTTCGCCGTTCAGCCGTGCCGGCGAGAGGGGGACGCTGAAATTGCCGGCGGAGTCGGCGGTCACGGTGGCGACGAAGCCGCCGGGGCCGGTGACGGTGACGGTCGCATTGGCCTCGCCGATGCCGCTGGCGAGCGTGCCGTCTCCGGCGATGGCAAGCGTCGGCGCGGCGGGCGGCGTGATGTCGGGGGCGAGCGCCGCGATCGGCGGCGAGACGTTGCCGCCGCCGTCGGTCTGGGTGGCGAGCAGCCGCTCGCCATTGGCCTGCGGGGTGGAGAGGGTGACGGCGTAGCTGCCGTCGGCGGCGACGACGGTGACGCCGATCGGCGCACCGGCGGGATCGGTGACGACGATCCGCGCGCCGGCCTCGCCGGTGCCGGTGACGGTGGTGCCGTCGGGGGAGACGGTCGCGGAGGGCGCGGCCGGCGCGATCAGGTCGGGCGCGGTGACGGTGCCGGGAAGCGAGACGTTGCTCGCGGCATCCGCCTGCGTCGCGGTCAGCGTGCCGCCGTTGTTCTGCTGCGGGGTGAGCGTGACGGTGAAGCTGCCGTCCGCCGCGACCGTCGCGGTGCCGAGCGCGGCGCCGGCGGCGTTGGTGATCGTCACCACCGCGCCGGCCTCGCCGGTCCCGGTCACGACGGTGCCGTCGCCGTTGATCGCGAGCGTCGGCGCGGCGGGGGCGGTGAAATCGGGCGCGGTGACGGTGACGGTCGGCGAGACGTTGCCGGTCGCGTCGGTGAGCGTCACCCGGATGCTCTCGCCGTCGACCTGCGCGGTGGCGAGCGGCACGTTGAAGCCGCCGGTGGTGTCGACGGTGCCGGTGCCGAGCAGCGTGCCGGCGGCATCGCGGACCATGGCGATCGTGCCGGGCTCGCCGGTGCCGCTGACGAAGGTGCCGTCGACGGCGACGCTGGCGACCGGGGCGAGCGGCGCGGTGAAGTCCGGCGCGACCAGCGGGATCGCGGGCGAGACGTTGCCGGTGCGGTCCGCCTGGGTGACGGCGAGCACTTGGCCATCGACCTGCGGCGCAGACAGCGTGACCGCATAGCTGCCGGCGGTGGTGACGGTGGCAGTGCCGAGCGACGTGCCGTTGAGGTCGCGCACGACGATCGTCGCGCCGGCCTCGCCGGTGCCGGTGACGACGGCGCCGCTCGGATCGAGCGTCGCGGTCGGTGCCGCCGGGGCGGTGAGGTCGGGCGCGATCGCCGTGGTCGGCGGCGAAGCGCCGATCGCGTCGCTCTGAGTGACGAAGACGGTCTCGCCGTTGACGCGCGGGGTGGCGAGGGCGACGCTGTAGCTGCCGTCGGCCGCGGCGATGCCGGTGGCGATGACGGTGCCGGTGGCGCTGTAGACGGTGATCGTCGCGGCGCCCATCGCGCGGCCGGTCACCGCGGTGCCGTCGCCGGTCACCGTCGCCGACGGCGGCATCGGGACGACGCCGGGGGCGAGGTCCGGCGCGGTGGCGCTGACCACCGGCGACACGTTGTTCGCCGGGTCGGTCTGGCGGACGGTGAGCACCTCGCCATCGACCTGCGCCGACGACAGCGTCGCGGTGTAGCTTCCGTCGGCAGCGACGATGGCGGTGCCGATCTCGAGCCCGACGGGATTGCGGATCGAGATGGTCGCGCCGGCCTCGCCGGTGCCGGTGACCGACAGGCCATCGCCGCCGACCGTCGCGGTGGGGGCGAGCGGTGCGGTGATGTCGGGCGCGGTCAGCGCGACGGTGGGCGAGGCGTTGCCGGCCGCGTCGCTCTGGCCGACGACGAGCGTCTGGCGGTCGACCTGCGGGGTGGCGAGCGTGACCGAATAATTGCCCTGCGCGGTGACGATCGCGGTACCGAGCAGCGCACCCGCGCCGTCGCGGACGCTGACCGTCGCGCCGATCTCGCCGGTGCCGGTGACGATGCTGCCGCTGGCATCGAGCGTCGCGGCGGGAGCCGCCGGCGGGGTGAGGTCGGGCGCGGTGAAGGCGAGCGGGGGCGAGGCGTTGCCGGCCGGATCGGTCTGGACGACGGTGAGCGCCTCGCCGTTCGCCTGCGGGGTGGCGAGCGTGACGGCATAGCCACCGTTGGCTGCGACGGTGTCGCTGCCGAGCACGGTGCCGTCGGCGGCGGTGACGGTGACGGTCGCACCGGGTTCGCCGATACCGATCACGGTGCTGCCGCCGGCGGCGACGGACGCGGTCGGTGCGCCGGGCGCGGTGAAGTCGGGTGTGGTGATCGTCGTCGCGGGCGAGGCGTTGCCGGTCGGATCCGCCTGAGTGACGGTGACGGTCTGGCCGTCGCCCTGCTGCGCGGTCAGCGTGACGGTGTAGCTGCCGTCCGGCGCGACGAGCGCGGTGCCGAGCGGATTGCCGGTTTCGTCGCGGACCGTGACGGTCGCACCGGCCTCGCCGATGCCGGTGACGCTGTTGCCGTCGGGCGCGACGATGGCGGAGGGCGCGACGGGCGCAGTGGTGTCGGGGGCGGCGATGCCGGTCGCGGCGGACACATTGCCCGCGCCGTCCGCCTGGGTGACGGCGAGCGTGCCGCCGTTCGCCTGCGGCGTGGCGAGCTGAACGGCATATTCGCCGGACGTATTGGCGGTGGCGGTGCCGATCGCGGCGCCGCCGGCGTCGCGGACGGTGACCGTCGCGCCCGCCTCGGCGGTGCCGGTGACGATCTGGCCGGTGGCGTCGATCGTCGCGGTCGGCGCGGCGGGGGCGGTGAGATCGGGGGCGATCGCGGTCGCGGGCGGCGACACCGCACCGGTGGCGTCCGCCTGGGTGACGCGGATCGTCTCGCCGTCGAGCCGCGCCGGGGTCAGCGCGACGCTGTAGCTGCCGTCGGCGGCGGCGGTGCCGGTGCCGATCGCGACGCCGTTGGCGTCATAGAGCGTGATCGTCGCGCCGCCGGCGGCGACGCCGGTGACCGCGATGCCGTCGCCGGTCACCGCCGCGGTCGGCGCGGCGGGCGGGACGTCGACGACCAGATCGGGCGCGGTCGCGGTGGCGACGGGCGACAGGTTGCCGGCAGCATCGGCCTGGCGGACGCTCAGCACCTCGCCATCGATCTGCGGCGTGGACAAGGTGGCGGCATAGGTGCCGTCGGCGGCGACGGTGGCGGTGGCGATCACCGTGCCGAGCGGATCGCGGATGGTGACGGCGGCGCCCGGCTCGCCGACGCCGCTGACGCTCGCGCCGTCGGCGGCGATCGTGATGGTCGGCGCGGCGGGCGCGGTGAGGTCGGGCGCGGTGAGTGGCGTCGCCGGCGAGGCGTTGCCGGCGGCGTCGGTCTGGGTGACCGCGAGGCTCTGGCTGTCGATCTGCGGGGTGGCGAGGACGACCGCATAGGCGCCCTGCGCGCCGACCGTCGTCGTACCGAGCGCGGTGCCGGCGGCGTCCCGCACGACGATCGTGGCGCCGGGCTCGCCGGTGCCGGTCACGGTGGTGCCGGTCGCGTCGAGCGTGGCGGCCGGAGCGGCGGGCGGCGTGATGTCGGGCGCGGTGAGTGCGAGCGGTGTCGCCTGATTGCCGGCGGCATCGCTCTCGCGCACCGTCAGCGCCTCGCCATTGGCCTGCGCCGGGGTCAGCGCGACGAGGTAGGTGCCGTCGGCACCGACCAGCGCGGTGCCGAGCACGGTGCCGGCGGCGTTGACGATGGTGATGCGTGCGCCCGCCTCGCCGGCGCCGCTGACCGAGGTGCCGTCGCCGGTGATCGTCGCGGTCGGCTGGGCCGGGGCGGTGAGATCGGGGGCGACGGTGCTGGCGGTGCCCGAGGCGTTGCCGGCGGCGTCGGTCTGGCGCGCGTCGAGCCGCTCGCCGTTGACCTGTGCGGTGGCGAGCGTCGCGCTGTAGCTGCCGTCGGCGGCGACTGTGACGGTGGCGAGTATGGTGCCGGCGGGATCGGTGATCGTGACGCGGGCGCCCGGCTCGCCGGTGCCGGTGACGACGGTGCCGGTGCCGTCGACCGCGACGGTCGGTGCGGCGGGGGCGGTGATGTCGGGCGCGGCGACCGCGACGGTCGGCGAGACGTTGCCGGCGGCGTCGCTCTGGCTGACGCTCAATGCGCCGCCATTGGCCTGCGGCGTCGACAGCGTAACGGTGTAGCTGCCGTCGGCCGCGACGAGCGCGGTGCCGAGCACGGTGCCGGCGGCGTCGCGGACGGTGACGGTGGCGCCGGCCTCGCCGCGGCCGCTGACGGTCGCGCCGGTGGCATCGACCGCGGCGGTGGGCGCGACCGGGGCGGTGAGGTCGGGCGCCTGGATGACGAGGGTGGGGGAGACGTTGCCGGCGGTGTCGGTCTGGGTGACGGTGAGCCGCTCGTTGTCGATCCGCGCCGGGGCGATGACGACGGTATAGCTGCCGTCGGCGGCGACCACGGTGGTGGCGATCACGGTGCCGGCGGCGTCGCGGACGGTGATGGTGGCGCCGGCTTCGCCACGACCGGTGATCGCGGCGCCGTCGCCGCGGACGGCGGCGACGGGTATGGCGGGGGGCGTGGTGTCGGGCGTGCCGGTGCCGACACCGGTCCCGGTGCCCGGATCCGGCGTCGGCGTGCCGCTGCCGGCGGCGCTGGCGTCAGCGCCGCCGCCGCCGGCGATCGCGACGATGCCGCCGGCCGCCGCGGCGCCGCCGAGCAGCATCGCGGGCAGCGCCAGCGACGACCCGCCCTCGCCGGCGACGGCGGTGAGGTCGGCGAGGTCGCGTAGCGATGCGAAGCGCGGGACGCCGCCGCTGCCACGCGCCACCCAGAGGTGGCCGTCGGGCTCGCGCAGGACGAGGTCGTTCGCCACCGTCGCATTGGCGGGGTAGAAATCGGCGATCCGTACGGTCTGACCGTCAACGAGGCGGACGACGAGATCCTGACCCTGGCGATCCATCCCGGCGATCTGGGCACGCGTGAGATCGAGGCGGACGATGCTCGGTGCGTCGAGATCGACGCTGTTGCCCGCGACTTCGTTCACGGCGCCGGTCGCCTTCGAGATCACTTCGACGTTCATGGCCTATTCCTCTACTGGCACTTCGCTGCACGACATCGTCCGTGTCGGACCGAGGTGCGATTTAATCTATGCTAGTAAAGTCGGCTCCCAAGCCGAAGCTGCTTCGATACCGATATCGGTTTGAAATCCTGTTGTCGGTTCCGCGCCACACTCTAGCCTGATCAACAGAGAGGAGAGAGGCGCGGACCATGAATCCTGAAGCCGAATACTTGCGCCGCCGGGAGTTGCACGAATTGCACATGGCGCGGCGGGCGCAGTGCAAGCGGGCACGACGGGTGCATCATCATCTGGCCGCCATCTATGCGACGCGGCGTGCCGACCTCGGTCCGGCGTCCGCAGAGGTGCTTCGCGTGCCTGCACCGTGGCGTGCGTGGCGCGCCTTTTGGCGGCTGGTGTGGGATTAAGCGGAACGTGCCGGGCGCTCGTTCGTCCAATGCTGCGAACGCATGGATGGGAGCGAATCGGCAATGGCGATCTTCAACAAGGACATGGTCGAACTCGCCGGCCGCAACGACCTTTGGCAGAAAGAGGTCTATCGCGACGCCAAGGTGCAGATCGTATTGATGGCGATCCCTGCCGGCGAGGAGATCGGCATGGAGACGCATCCCGCCGACCAGACGACCTTCATCGTCGATGGCGAGGCGCAGGTGGTGATCGACGGCCATTCGACCAAAGCGACGCCCAACCACTTGGTGGTGGTGCCGAAGGGCGCGCAGCACAATATCGTCAACAAGGGGTCGGGCGTGCTCAAACTGTTCTCGGTCTACGCGCCCCCGGCGGAGCCGGAGGGTGCCGCCTTCAAGACCAAGGCCGAGGCGGAAGAGGCCGAGAAGGGACTGCTCGCCAAGGCGGTCGATGCCGTCAAGGATGCCGTCGGGCATTAAGCCCGGACGGCATTTCCGGAGACGTCGCTCCATCGGGGGACTCGCGGTCCGCCGAGGGAGACGATTGTCATTTGATTTTTAGCGGGCTTGGTTGCATCCACCACCGCGCGGCACGAGTGTCGATCGGAGCGGAGGTTCGCGCATGGATATCGACAACGCCGTCCGTCTCGACGAGGCGCGGCACCTCATTTCGCAGGCCCTGGAACTGGCCGTGGCGGCCGACGAGACGCTGGCCGCCGCCGAGCTGGAGCAGGCGCTCGACAC
The DNA here is from genome assembly GCF_005503285.1 of Sphingomonas sp. 2SG. NCBI lineage: Bacteria > Pseudomonadati > Pseudomonadota > Alphaproteobacteria > Sphingomonadales > Sphingomonadaceae > Sphingomonas > Sphingomonas sp. 2SG. The sequence continues at coordinate 16,701 of NZ_SCMZ01000016.1, read as the reverse complement.
GGTGACGCGCCGTGCCGACGCGCTGCGCTTCAATTCAGAGTCGCCCCCGCGGCGCCCGTCCGCGACTCAATGATCGCCTGACACGCTTCGGCGGCCATCACGAAGCCCGCCTCGGTCAGCGTGACCCTGCCGTCGCGCTCCATCACGAGACCGCGATCGACGAGGACGTCGAGCCAACGGCGGGCGACCGGGCCGGAAACGCCCGTGGCGGTGATCAGCGGCGGCACCATCATCGCTTGATCGTCGGCGGCGAACAGCGCGTACAGCAGGTCGATCGGCGGGTTGTTGACGAATTCGGCCGGCATCACCGATCGAAGCGCGCTGCGGGCGGCAATCAGATCGCGCGCCACCCCGCGCAATTGTTCCAGCATCACCGGCGAGCGCGCGGCGATTGCTCTGGCCCAGAAGTCTACAAGGCGCGCTTGCGGCATGGCTCCCAGTCCTCTCTTGTCTATCTTCATGCCTCCGTGCCGGAGGCGACGCGGTGAAACAACCTATAACAACTGATTTGGATCAAATACTTAGTTAATGTCATCATAATCAGGCAATTCGATACCAGATCGCGTCTTGCGCGAAGATTTCCGCCGCGCTGCGGGTGTCACCGTCGGCGAATCGGATCGTCGCGTCGGGCACCGCGGTGCCGCGGATGAGCGCGGCGACGTGCAGGCTGCGGCCGCCGGTGCTGCGGTTGAAGGCGAGGATGCGGTCGCTGCCCTCGACCGTGGCGGGCCGATAGTCGCCGTCGGCGAACAGCGCCGGATCGGCGCGGCGGCGGGCGAGCAGGTCGGCGATCAGCCGCAGCTTGGCCGGGACCGCATCGCCGCCGAGCAACGCGGCGCGCGCGGCATAATCGACCGGGCGGCGGTTGTCGGGATCGACGAGGCTGAGGTCGGCGAGTTCGGTGCCCTGATAGAGGTCGGGCACGCCCGGCGCCGTATAGCGCAGCAAAGTCTGGACGAGCGTGTTGGCGCGGGCCGCGGGCGCCAGCTTCGCGACGAAGGCGGTGATCTCGGCGACGAAGCGCGGATCGGCGAGATAGGCGTCGATCAGCGCGGCGGCGGCGGCCTCATAGTCCTCGTCGGGCGCTTCCCACGACGAGCGGAGCTTGGCCTCGCGTAGCGCCTTCTGCTGCCATGCCTTGAGCCGGTCGGCGAAGTCGCCGGCCGCGCCGTCCTCGGGCCAGGCGCCGACGATCGTCTGGAGCAGCATGTAGCGATCGCCGCCGTCGACGTCGTGATCCCAGCCCCATGACAGCGCCTCCCACGCCTCGACCCGCGCGCGCCATGCGTCGGGGATCGTGCTCAGCACCGCGAGCCGGGCGCGGACGTCCTCGCCGCGCTTGTGGTCGTGCGTCGCGGTGGTCAGCATCGCAGCCGGTACGTCGCGGGCGCGATCGGCCATGATCCGGTGGAAGGCGTCGACGGGCACGCCGAGTATCGTCGCATCGAAGCCGACGTCGTTGCGCGACAGCAATCGGCCCGAACGGTAGAAGGCGGTATCCTCGACCGATTTCGCGGCGATCGGCGCCGACAGTTGCTGGAAGCGGCGCACCGCGTCGGCGGCATCGCCCGAAGCCCCCTGCGGCCCCTCGCCGGCGAGCCAAGCGAGGATGCGGTCGACGACATGCGCTTCGCCGGGCGGGATCAGCCACGACACGCGCTCGCGGACGAGGCCGCGGATCGCCGCGTCCTGCGGCGCGGCGGCGCTGCCGGTGCCATAGGTGCGATAGACCGGGAACACCCAGAGCAGCCGCTCGATCGCGCGGCGCAGCATCGCCGGGGTGACCGCCTCGTCGTCGTTCAGCGCGACGAAGGCGGCGACGCAGGCGTCGAGCTGGCCGGAGAATTGCCATGCGAGCAGATCCTGCCGCGCCTCGAACTCCTCCGCCTCGAACCCCTGATAGCGGCCGCTGACCTCCTGCCACAATTCCTCGAGCGGCAGTGCGCCGAGCGGATCGTGGATCAGCGTCGCGACCTGCTCCATGAAGTCGTAGCCGCTGGTGCCGTTGACGCCCCAGCCGAGCGGCTGGCCCTCGCCCGCACCGAGGATCTTCTCGATGACGATCCACGCGTCGGGGCCGAGCCGCTCGCGCAACGTGCGGCAATAGCCGATCGGGTCGGTCAGGCCGTCGACGTGATCCACGCGGACGCCGTCGATCAGCCCCTCGTCGTAGAGGCGGAAATACAGCGCGTGCGTCGCCTCGAACACCGCGGGATCCTCGATGCGGACGCCGGCGAGGTCGTTGACGGTGAAGAAACGGCGCCAGTTGAGCGCGTCGTTGGCGACGCGCCAGCTCGCCAGCCGGTAATGCTGGCGGTCGAGCAGGGTGGCGAGGTCGCTTTCCTGCACGTCGGGGCGCAGCGGGAAGCGATGCTCGCCGTAAGCGACGATCGCGTCGCCTTCGACCGCGAGGTCGCCGTTGGCGAGCGTCGCCGCGAGCGTGTCGCCGAGCACCGGCAGCAGCAGCCTCTGCGACCAGTCGATATCGAAGAACCGGGCGTAGGCGCTCGCCTGTCCGTTGGCGAGCACGTCGTTCCACCAGGCGTTGCCGCCGCCGGCGACGCCCATATGGTTGGGAACGATATCGATAACGACGCCCATGTTCCGCGCCTTGAGCGCGGCGACGAGGCTGCGGAAGCCGTCTTCGCCGCCAAGCTCGGGGTTGATGCGGGTCGGATCGACGACGTCATAGCCGTGCGTCGAGCCCTTGGCGGCGACGGTGATCGGCGAGGCGTAGAGATGGCTGATCCCGAGATCGTCGAGATACGGCACCAGCGCCTCGGCATCGGCGAAGGTGAAGCCGGCGTGGAACTGCATGCGATAGGTGGCGCGGGGCGTCATGCGGGACTCTTTGCTGAAAGGAGGGCGGCGCGGCGTGCGACCTCGGGCCGGGCGAGCAGCGCCTCGGTCGTGTCGGGCATGCGGCGGCGCCAGTTGGGATGTTCGTCGGTGGTGCCGGGCAGGTTGGGCTGTTCGGCGATGCCGACGAGGTCTTCGAGCGGGACGATGGTGAGCGGGCAGGGTGCCTGACGCGTGAAGGCGATCGCGGCGTCGATCGCCGGTGCGGCGTCGTTGGGGACCGGGCCGGCGGCGACGCCCGCCGTGGTACAGGCGGTCCACAGCGCCTTCTTCTCGCCGATGCGGCGCAGGCGGTCGGACGGCTCGTCGCGCGCGCTGCGCTTCAATTTGTGGTTCCAGGTGATGTCGCGGCCCGTCCACCAGCCCGCGAGCGTCGCGGTGTCATGCGTGCCGGTCATCGCCACCGCCTGCGCGTCCCACCCGGTGGAGGGCGTGAAGCCCGTGTCGTCGCGCTCGAAGGGGAGGACGCGCATGCCGAGCATGCCGCGCTTCGCCATCGTGTCGCGGAAGCCCGGCGGCACGGTGCCGAGATCCTCGCCGATGACGATCGCCCCGGCGCGATGCGATTCGAGCGCGAGGATACGCAGCAGGTCGGCGAAGGGCATCGCCAGATAGGCGCCGTCGCTCGCCTTGCCGCCGTCGGGGATGACCCACAGCCGCTTGAGCCCGAGCGCATGATCGATGCGCAGGCCCCCGGCATGGCAGAGCGCGGCGCGGACGGTGCGGATGAAACCGTCGAAGCCGGTCCGGCGCAACGCGAAGGGGGAGAGCGCGGTGATCCCCCAATTCTGCCCCTGCGGCCCGAGCGGATCGGGCGGCGCGCCGATCGACAGGCCGGTCAGCAGATCGTCGCGGCGGTTCCAGCCGTGGCTGCCGCCGGCATCCATGCCAACCGCGAGGTCGGCGATCAGGCCGATCCGCATGCCGGCATCACGCGCCGCCGCCTGCGCCTGCGCGAGGCTGGCGTCGGTGAGCCATTGCAGGAAGGCGTAAAAGGCGACGTCCGGCGCATGATCGGCGACGAAACGGGCGACCGTGGGGCCGGCGGGGTCGTGATAATCGGCGGGCCAGTCCTGCCAGCCGCGTGCCTGCTGCGCGGCGAAGAAATGCGCGTGCAGCGCGTCGAACCGGGCATGGTCGTCCCAGTCCGGGCGGGCCACGCGCGCGGCGTCGAAGCGCGCGCGCAACGCGGCCGGCGCGCGATCGAAGGCGGTGCGGAGCAGTGCGAGGCGTTCGGGCCAGCCGGTCTGCCAGTCGATCAGGTCGCCACCGGCCGGGCCCGCGTCCGTCACGCCGGCGAGGGCGGGATCGGCGAGGAGCGCGTGGTGGAACAGCCGGCTCGACGGCGCATAGGGGCTGAATCGCGTCGCATCGGCGGGGAAGAGCGCATGCGTCGGGCTGATCGCGAGCGTGTCCGCACCGGCGTCGGCGAAGGCGCGCGCCGCCTCGGCGAGCGTGCCGAGGTCGCCGTACGGTGCCGGTCGCGACCCGCGCAATGCGGGGATCTGGACCGCCGGCCCCCAGCTATGACCGGGCGGCGGCGCGATGCAGCGCGGCGGCGCGATGGCGAGCGTGATGGTGCCGCCCGCGGTTTCGAGGCGGTGATAGCCGGGCTCGGCGATACCGGGGATGGTGCCGTCCGCGGCGATGGTGACCGCGCGGGTGGTGCCGTCCTCGAGCATCAGGCACGCCGGGCCGGGCTCGGCGCCAGTCGCGACCGGGCGACCCATGTCACCGGTGACGAACGGCACGCCGTCGACGCGCGTGTCGAGCGTATCGAGGATCGCGCGCAGCACCGCATCGTCGACGCGCTGCCGGCGGCCGTCGGCATCCTCCCATTCGGCCTGCAGCCCGGCGGCCTGCGCATCGGTGGCGAGATCGGTCATCGCATCCCCCCTTTGTACCCCGGCGAAGGCCGGGGCCCAGTTGGGAAAGTCGTGCTTATGACGCGATGCGCTTTGTCCGTGGCGTCTCCCAACTGGGCCCCGGCCTTCGCCGGGGTACTGAGATGGGTTCGCGCAGAGGCGCGGAGAACGCGGCGTGGGTCATGCGGCGTGGCCGATGTCGTGGCCCGGTGATCCGTCCTGATGGAGAGGGATTCACGCGAAGGCGCGAAGCCGCGAAGAAGAAGGGCGGGAGCCCGCCCGTGCGGGACACCTTCGCGTCTTCGCGTCTTCGCGTGACCATCATCTTCGTAAAAAGGGCTGCCGCCGGCCCCGATCCCTCTGCGTCCTCCGCGCCTCTGCGCGCCCATCATTTCGCGATCCACGCGCGGAAGCGTTCGCCCTCGGCGTGAACCAGCTCGCCCTCGCCTTCCGGCAGCGGCGCCGGCTGATAGGCGAGATCGAGCGCGATCGTCAGCACGCTGCCGTCGCCGAGCCGCCAGCGCGCGGTGACCGCCGCCTCGCCGGTCGCCTCCGCCCCCAGCGCCGTCGCCCCCGCCAGATGCGGCACGATCGCGCTCCGGCGCAGCGCGATCAAGTCGCGGATCAGCGTCCGCCAGCCGTGCGCATCGGGTCCCGGCTCGGGGCGCGAGCGCTCGAACGTCTCGGGCGCATTGGGATCGGGGATGCGCTCGCGCGCCGCCGGGTCGGCGAAGGCGTCGAACTTGGCGAATTCCTTGCGCCGCCCCTCGCGCACCGCGTCGGCGAGGTCGTCGTGGAAATCGGTGAAGAACAGGAACGGCGTTTCGCTGCCTTCAGTGTCGCCCATGAACAACAATGGCACCTGCGGCCCGAGTAGCAGCAGCGCGGTCGCCGCGCGTAGCCGTGCGGTATCGGTCAGCACGGTCAGCCGTTCGCCGAGCGCACGGTTGCCGACCTGATCGTGGTTCTGGAGAAAGGCGACGAAGCGCGTCGGCGACAGATGCGCACTTGGCGTACCGCGCGGTGTGCCGTCGTGATTGGCCGAAGGTTCGCCCTGATAGATGAAGCCTTCGGCGAGGCAGCGTGCCAGCCGCTCGGCGGGCCTGTCGGCGAAGTCGCTGTAATAGGCGCTGGTCTCGCCGGTGAGCAGCACGTGGAGGACGTTGTGGAAATCGTCGTTCCACTGTGCGTCATAGCCGCCGTCGTGGAGGCGCTCGGCGTCGTTGCGCTCGTTTTCGAGGACGAGGTGGATGTGGCGATCGGGGAAGGCCGCGCGGATCTCCGCCGCCATCGCGTCGAGGAAGTCGGTGTTGTCGATCGCATGGACCGCGTCGAAGCGCAGCCCGTCGATGCGATAGTCGCCGAGCCACATCAGCGCATTGTCGACGAAGAAGCGATGCACCGCGTCGCGCTCGACCGCGACCGCGCCGCCCCAGGGCGTATGGACATCGGCATCGAAGAAATTGGGGGCGTAGGCCGACAGGTAATTCCCGTCGGGGCCGAAGTGATTGTAGACGACGTCGAGGAAGACCGAGAGGCCGAAGGCATGCGCCTCGTCGACCAGCGCCTTGAGCTCGGCGGGCGCGCCATAGGCTTCGGCAGGGGCATAGGGCAGGACGCCGTCATAGCCCCAGTTGCGCGTACCGCCGAAGGCGTTGACCGGCATCAGCTCGATCGCGGTGATGCCGAGCGCGGCGAGCGTCGGGATCTGGTCCATGACGCCGCGGAAGCCGCCGAGCACGCCGGCGTGCAGTTCGATCAGCACCGTGTCCTCCCACGGCCGGCCGCGCCAGTCGGGGACCGTCCAGGCGTAGGCGGGATCGATGACGAGGCTCCAGCCGTGGACGCCGCCCGATTGTGCGCGGCTCGCCGGATCGGGCACTGCGAGATCGTCGAGGCGAAAGCGGTAGCGGGTGCCGGCCGGGGCGTCGGCGGTGGCGACGAACCAGCCGTCGTCCTCCGCCGTCATCGCGATCGATGCGCCGCCGTCGATCTCCAGCGTCACCGCGTCGCGCGCCGGCGCCCAGAGCGCGAAGCGCGTCCGCCCGTCGTCGAGCAGTTCGGCGCCCCAGCGGCGGCTCATGCCGCATCCTCCTCGAAGGTCAGCGTCCAGGTGACCAGCACCGCGCCCTGCGGCGCCACCTCGTAGCTGTCCTCGATCGCCAGCTCGCCCTGCTCGGGCTTGGCGCTGTCGATCAGCACGGTGCGGCCGGCATGCGGCGGCGGTAGGTGGAACGTCACCGGATCGGCCGAACCGTTGATGAGCAGCGACACCGCCTCGACCTCGCCCGCCTCGTTGCGGCTGGCGCGGCGCATCATCAGTGCGCGACCCTCGGGGTTCTGCCAATCCTCGGGGCTCAGCCGTTGCCCACGCTCATCCCACCATTCGACGTCGTTGATGCCGTGGCCTGGCGAATCCTGCCCGTAGAGGAAGGTCGCGGCGCGCAGCACCGGATAGCGACGGCGCAGGTCGGCCAGCCGCGCGACATAGTCGATCTGCGTCTGCCCGGCCTCGCCCGCCGCGGCCTGCCAGTCGAGCCAGCTGATCTCGTTGTCCTGGCAATAGGCGTTGTTGTTGCCCTGCTGCGTCCGCCCGAATTCGTCGCCGGCGACGAGCATCGGCGTGCCGAGCGAGGCGAGCAGCGTCGTCAGCATCGACCGCTGGACGCGGCCGCGCGCGTCGTTGATCGCGGGATCGTCGGTCGGGCCTTCGTGGCCCCAGTTGCGCGAATGGTTGTTGTCGTGGCCGTCGCGATTGTCCTCGCCATTGGCCTCGTTGTGGCGCTCCTCGTACGTCACCGTGTCGGCGAGGGTGAAACCGTCGTGCGCGGACAGCAGATTTATGCTCGCCCACGGCCGGCGCGAGCGGCGGTCGAACAGGTCGCCCGAGCCCGCGAGCCGCGCGGCGAGATCGGCGCGCTGGCCGGCGTCGCCGCGCCAGAACTGGCGGACGGTGTCGCGATATTTGTCGTTCCACTCGGCGAAACCGGGCGGGAAATTGCCGAGCTGATAGCCGCCGGGGCCGACGTCCCACGGCTCCGCCATCAGCTTGAGGCGACCAAGCACCGGGTCCTGCCGCACCACGTCGAAGAAGGCGGCGCCGGGGTCGAAGCCGTCGTCCTCGCGGCCGAGCGTCAGGCCGAGATCGAAGCGGAAACCGTCGATGCCGAAGCTCGTCGCCCAATAGCGCAGCGAATCGGTCACCATCTGGATGACGCGCGCCTTGCTGAGGTTGAGCGTGTTGCCGGTGCCGGTGTCGTTGATCGAATAGCGCGGCTGATCCTTGACCAGCCGGTAATAGCTCGCATTGTCGAGCCCGCGCCACGACAGCGTCGGGCCTTTCTCCGAGCCTTCGCAGGTGTGGTTGTAGACGACGTCGAGGATCACCTCGATCCCCGCCTTGTGCAGGCGGTGGACGGCGCGGCGCAGCTCGTCCTGGCTGTCAGTCGACATATAGGCCTGTTCGGGCGCGAAGAAGCCGAGCGTGTTATAGCCCCAGTAATTCTTCAGGCCCTTTTCCTGCAGGAAGCGGTCCTGCGTGAAGCTGTGGATCGGCAGCAGCTCAAGCGCGGTGACGCCGATCCGCTTGAGATGCGCGATCACCGCGGGATGGCCGAGCGCGGCATAGGTCCCGCGTTCGCGTGGCGGGACCAGCTCCATCAGCTTGGTCAGGCCCTTGACGTGCGCCTCGTAGATCACGGTTTCGGACCAGGGCGTGTTGGGCTTGGTGTCGCGCGACCAGTCCCAATGGTCGTCGACCACCACCGCCTTGGGCATCGCCGGCGCACTGTCGCGCTTGTCGAAGCTCAGGTCCTCGCGCGCATGGCCGACCTTGTAGCCGTGCAGCGCATCGGTCCATTTGATCTGGCCGTGCAGCCGCCGCGCATAGGGATCGAGCAGCAATTTGTTGGGATTGAAGCGATGGCCGTTCTCGGGCTCGTAGCGGCCATGCGCGCGATAGCCGTAGATCAGGCCGGGCGCGGCATCCGGCAGATAGCCGTGGAACACCTCGTCGGTACATTCGGGCAGCGTGATCCGCTGCAGCTCGCGCTTGCCGGAGGGATCGAAGACGCAAAGCTCGATACGGTCGGCATTGGCGCTGAAGACCGCGAAATTGACGCCGAGGCCATCGAACGTAGCGCCCAGCGGATAGGGCGAGCCCGGATCGAGCCGGTCGGGCAAGGCATGCACGTGTTGGAAACCCCCATGATGATCGTCGCTGCGCCAAACGCAGGTGCGGCATGGAAGCTCCCGCGCGAAAACGCGGGCGGCGCGCCGGCGGTCGGGCCGGCGCGCCTGCACGGGGTCAGCGCTTGGCGAGCGGGTCGATGCCGGCGCTGCGCCACTGGCTGAGCGATTTGCACTCGCGGCGGCGGATGTGCGAGCCGGTGACGTCGTCGACCAGGCAGACGCGCGGATTATAGTCCGGGCGCGCCATCGTCGCGGCGGCAGCTGCTGCCGCGGTCGCGACGGGGGTGGCCGATGCGGTGGGCGTCGAGGCGGGCTGCGGCGCGGCGGTGGTCGACAGGAGCGCGGCGGCGATGGTGGTGATGAGCATGATGTTCTTCCCAAGGACACAGCCCGATGTGGCTGTACCCGTAGCAGTGCATTATGCATGCCAAACACCTCATAGGAGGGCGGCGAGTGTTTTTGGGGGTGTTTGCGCCGCGTGGCGCGCCAACATCTGGCTTTCGGCGCCGAAGCTCGGGATCAGCGCGCCGGCTTGCTGAGGAAGCGTGAGCCGATCGCGCAGAAGCGCCATGGCGTCTCGACGGCGCGGGTGATGCCGATGCGGGTGCCGGCATGGGTCGAAACGGCGGCGCCGGCGGCGGCCAGCGCGAACGGCGGCAGGTCGAGCGCCGCACCGTCGAGCGTCTTGTCGACGCCCAGCGCCTGGCAGAGCCGCCCCGGTCCGGCACAGAGCAGGCGCGGATCGGCGAGGCCGCGGCGGGCGATCATCGTCGCGATGCCGTCGGTCGGTTCGAGCGCGCGGATCAGCACCGCGCTGCCCGGGTGGCAGACGACATTGAGGCACCAGTGGATGCCGTAGCTGCGGTAGACATAGGCGTGGCCGGCGGGGCCGAACATCGCCGCATTGCGCGCCGTCGGCCCGTTCGCGCTGTGCGAGGCGGGGTCGTCGGCGTCGTAGGCCTCGGTCTCGACGATCGTGCCGCCGACGCCATCGACCAGCAAGGTCGCGCCAATGAGATCGCGGGCGACGGTCGCCACGTCGCGGTCGAAGAAGGCGGGGGGAAGTGGCATTGCGGTGGGGTTAGGCGTGGGAGGTATTGCGAGGCAAGGGTGTGTCCCTGTGGGCAGATACGACGAGCGGTTCGAGCGGCTGCCTTCATTCACCCGTCACCCCGGACTCGTTCCGGGGTCCACCGAGCCGCAAGAGAATGGTCCCTTACACGACTTTCTCCTCGCCGCGGGGTGGACCCCGGAACGAGTCCGGGGTGACGGGGTGGGTTTGGAAAGCGCGGGGCAACATCAATGCTCCATGCCATAAGCGCGGAATGGGGCCGGGTGCCGGTTATGGGGCTATGTTCAGCCCCATTCCTCCAGCAGCGTCTCGATCCGCTCGAGCCGGGCGTGGGCGTCTTCGATCCGCTCGGCAATGATCAGGCGGCCGTTTTTCTCCGTGAAGCCCGTCGGCGGGGCGATCGGCTTGCGCGGGGTCAGCGCGATCGCGCCGGGTCCGGCGTCGATCCGCTGGATGTCCGCCGCGCGCGCGGCGACGCGGATGCGGGCGACGGCGAACAACAGCCGCACCGCCTCGGGGAGGTCGCCGAACCGGTCCTCCAGCTCGTCGGTCAGCGCGTCGAGGGCGTCGACGTCCTCGATCCGCGCGAGCCGGGCGTAGGTGGTGACGCGCAGCTCCGCCTCCGGCATCCAGTCGTCGGGCAGACAGCCGTCGATGCCGAGGTGCAGTTCGGGACTCCAGCGCTCCACCGTCTCGCCGCGGGCGGTGCGCAGCGCGCTTTCGAGCAGATGCTGGTACAAATCGATGCCGATCAGCTTCATATGCCCGGCCTGCGTCTCGCCGAGCAGATCGCCGGCGCCGCGCATGTCGAGATCGCGCGCGCTGATCGCGAAGCCGGCGCCGAGCCGGTCGAACGCCTCCAGTGTCTTGAGCCGTTTGAGCGTGCGCGGCGCGATCGTCGCCTCGGGATCGGTGAGCAGCAGCACCTGGCCGCGGCGGATGCCGCGACCGACGCGGCCGCGCAACTGATGGAGCTGCGACAGGCCGAAGCGGTCGGCGCGCCAGATCACCATCGTATTGGCGCGCGGCACGTCCAGTCCCGCCTCGATGATGTTGGTGGCGAGCAGCACGTCGCCCTCACCGCCGGCGAAACGCACCATCGCCTCGTCGATCTCGGCGGCGGGCATCTTGCCGTGCGCCTGGACGATCTCGAGCTCGGGCACCGATTTGGCGAGCTTCTCGGCGAGCGGAGCCATGTCCTCGATCCGCGGCACGACGACGAAGCTCTGGCCGCCGCGGGTGCGCTCGCGCAGCAATGCGGTGCGTACCACGGTCGCGTCGAACGCGCCGACGACGGTACGGATCGGCTGGCGCCGCGCCGGCGGGGTGGCGATGACCGAGAGCTGCTGGAGCCCGATCAGCGCGGTCTGGAGCGTGCGCGGGATCGGCGTGGCGCTGAGCGTCAGTACGTGGCCGGCGCCGAGATCGCGCAGCCGCGTCTTGTCGGCGGCGCCGAATCTTTGTTCCTCGTCGATGATGACGAGCGCGAGGTCCTTGTAGGCGATGCCCTTGGCGGCGACCGCGCCGGTGCCGACGACGACGTGCACCGATCCGTCGGCGAGCCCCGCCTTGATCCGCTTGCGGTCGGCGGCGGCGGTGAGGCGCGACAGGCCGGCGACGACGATGCCGGTGCCCTCGAACCGCGCAACGAAGCTTTCGAGATGCTGGCGCGCGAGCACGGTGGTCGGCGCGGCGATCGCGACCTGATGGCCGGCGAGCGCCGCGATCGCGGCGGCGCGCAGCGCGACCTCGGTCTTGCCATAGCCGACGTCGCCGATGACCAGCCGGTCCATCGGCTTGCCCGAGGCGAGGTCGTCGCGGACCGCGGCGATGGCGCGCGCCTGATCGGGCGTCTCGGTGAAAACGAAGCCCGCCGCGAAGCGTTCGTAGGCGGCGATGTCGGCAACGAGTTTGGGCGCGGCGCGGCGGTCGCGCTCGGTGGCGAGCGCGGTGAGGCCGCGCGCGCTCTCGGCGATGGCGGCGTCGATCGCGCCGCGCCGCTTGAGCCAGCTCGCGCCGTCCAGCTTGTCGAGCGTCACCGCCTCGGCATCGGCGCCGTAGCGCCAGATGCGGTCGGCCTCGGCGACGGGGACGAGACGGACGCCGTCGTCGGCATAGGTCAGCGCGATCGCGTCGCCGGCCTCGTCGGGCAAGGATTGCAGGCCGCTGACCACGGCGAGACCGTGATCCTCGTGCACGACGACATCGCCGAGGCGGATCTCGCCATAATCGAACAGGCCGGTGTCGGCGACGGGCGTGGAGGGATCGTCGCGTTCGGCACGGCTGCCGAGCAGATCGGCGGCGGCAATGGCGAGCACGCCGTCACGATGGAAGCCGCGATCGGCGGCGAGCGCCAGCAGGTGGATGCTGCCCGGCGCGGCGGCGACGATCGCGGGCCATGACGCAGCCTCTTCGACCGGGAGCTTGAGCGTCTTGGCGATGCGGCGTTGCAGGAAGCGCAGATCGCGCGGGCCGCCGAGGATCGCGAGTCGGTCGCCGGCGTCGATCGCGGCGCGCGCCGCCTTGGCGAAGGCACGCATCGGCGCCTTGCTCTCGACGAAGCGCGGCGGCGGGTCGCCGGCCCGCTCCAGCGGCGGCATCGCGCGGCCGGCGACCGCCTTGCGCCAGCGGGCGTCGCCGAGCGTGTCGGCGATCGCGCGGGTGGGGCGGCGCTTGGCGGCGTCGGCGGCGAGCGCGAGGAAGCGTGCGCGGCGTGCGTCGGCGGCAGGCTCAATGCCGATGCGCGCGTCGGGCACATGATCGCAGAGCGGCACGCCCTCGTCGGCGAGCGGCGGTTCGGCGACGCGGCCGAGTTCGCGCGTGTCGATATCGCCGGTGGTGCGCTGGTCGCCGGGGTCGAAGCAGCGCAGGCTGACGACGCGACCGTCGCCGGCCTCGACGCGCAGCGGCAGACCGGCATCGGCGGGGAAGACGTCGAGCACTTGGCCGCGCAACGCGATCTCGCCGGGCTCGTCGACGGTCTCGTCCGGGGTGTAGCCGATCTCGGTCAGGCTGGCGAACAGTGCCTCGAGATCGATCGACGCGCCGGCATCGACGCGGGGCGGCGCGGCGGCGAAGGATTGCGGCGCCGGATAGGCGCGGGCGAGCGCCTCGCCGGTGGTGATGCAGGCGATGCGCGGTCGCTCGGCCGCGTCGAGCAGCAGCCGGATGCGGCGCAGCGCCGACACGCGCTGGCCGACGTTGCCGGGCGAGGCGGGAGCGGCGTCGCCGGGCAAGGCATCGCTGCCCGGGCAGAACAGCACTTCGGCGTCGGGCATCGCGAGTGCGAGCGCATGACTGAGCGCGACGCCACGTGGTTCGTCGGCGACGGCATAGAGGATGTCGTCGGTGGCAAGGCGTTCGGCGAGCGCGGCGGCGGTTTCGGCGATGCCGAGCGGATCGGCGACGGGCGGTTCGGGAGCCAGCAGGGGCGCGTCGGCGGGAGGGCTGGCTTTGGCCGGCATAGACCTATGGTGTCTTTCGCTTTGGGGAGTGCTGCCGAACGGCCGGTCGGCGACGACGTTCCTCACCGGGCAATGCGAAAGTTGTGGATGATGTTTCGGTCCGCCGCTCGAGGTCTAGGCGGGATCGACGTCTATATCCTCGCCGTCTTTCGGACGATGATGGTATTCGAAACTGCGCTCGTTCGTCACCCCGGATCAAGTCCGGGGTGACGGGATGAAGGTGCCGGTCAGTCCACCTGCGCCAGATAGCGTTCGAGATCGTCGCTGCCGCCGATCTGTTCGCCGTCGATGAACACCAGCGGCGTGGTGGCGACGCCATGCTCGGCCTTAAACGCCTCGACCTCCTCGCGCGAACGCAGGATCTGGTCGTCGACCTCGAAGCCTTCGGATTGCAAGATCTGCTTGGCGCGGACGCCGAACGGGCAGATGTGGTCGGGCAGGACCATGCGGTACAAGGTTGCGGTGCGGCTGTCGGCCATGTCGGGTCCTTTCGGGTCGTAGCTGAAATACGGCAAGGTAACCTGAAATCCGTTGATGCTGAGCTTGTCGAAGCACCGTGGGACTCACCTGCCCCCTTCGACGCCGCATACGGCGTCGCTCAGGACAGGCTTCGACAGGCTCAGGGCGAACGGCTCAGGCTGTACCGGTCTCCTCACGCTATAGCGCGGCAGCGTCGCGTGCGTTCCGTCAGCCAGCGGGTTTGAGTCCCGCGGCGACCAGCGGGGTGAGGCGGTCGGCGATGCGCGCGACGCCGGTCGCATTGGGGTGGACGCGGTCGGCCTGCATCAGCTGCGGATCGCCGATCACGCCGTCGAGGACGAAGGGGTAGAGGCCGGCCTGGTCGCGCTTCGCCAGATCGGGCCAGATGCGGTCGAAGGCGGTGACGTACGCCGCGCCGAGATTGGGCGGTGCCTTCATGCCGGTGAGCACCACCGGCAGGCCGCGCTTGTGCAATTCGTCGAGCATCGCGGTCATGTTGGCGCGCGTCTCGGCGGCGGGGAGCTGGCGCAGCACGTCGTTGCCGCCGAGGCCGAGCAGCACGAGATCGGGCTTGCGGGGCAGATTGTCGAGCACGAAGCCGAGCCGCTGCCGGCCCGCCGCAGTGGTGTCGCCCGAGACGCCGGCGTTGACGATCGTCGCGTTGATCCCGTCGCGACGCAGCCGTGCCTGCACCGCGTCGGGCAGGCTCTGGCCACGGTCGAGGCCGTAACCGGCATAGAGGCTGTCGCCGAAGGCCAGCACCAGCCGTTCGGGGCCGGCAGGGCGCGGCGCCGTCGCACTTGCCGTCGCAACGGGCGTCGCGGTCGGCGCGGGCGCCGGCCGGTCGCAGCCGGCGAGCATCAGGGCTTGGCCGAGCGCGGCCGCTGCCGCATAGCGTATCATCAGCCCCTTCAAGGCCTTGTCCTCCCGATATGACCGAACCCGCTATGGTGATCGACGCGCGCGATGTCACGCTGACGCTCGGCGAAACCGCGATCCTGCGCGGCATCGACCTCTCCGTCGGGCGCGGCGAGAGCGTCGCGCTGCTCGGTACCTCGGGGTCGGGCAAATCGTCGCTGATGGCGGTGCTCGCCGGGCTGGAGCGGGCGAGCGGCGGACGCGTGACGGTCGACGGGCTCGACTTCGGCCGCCTCGACGAGGATGCGCTGGCGCGTGCCCGCCGCGGGCGGATCGGGATCGTGCTGCAGGCCTTCCACCTGCTGCCGACGATGACTGCGCGCGAGAATGTCGCGGTGCCGATGGAATTGGCCGGCGCGGCGGACGCATGGGAGCGGGCCGCGGCGGAGCTGGCGGCGGTCGGGCTCGGCCACCGGCTCGATCATTACCCCTCGCAATTGTCGGGCGGCGAGCAGCAGCGCGTCGCGATCGCGCGCGCGCTCGGGCCGCGGCCGCCGCTGGTCTTCGCCGACGAGCCGACCGGCAATCTCGACACCGCGACCGGCGGCGCGATCATGGACCTGCTGTTCGCGCGCCGCGCGGCGATCGGCGCGACGCTGGTGGTCATCACCCACGACCGCAGCCTCGCCGAACGCTGCGACCGGGTGGTGACGCTCGCCGACGGGCGGATCGTTTGAGCGGCTGGGCCTCGGCGTGGCGGCTGGCGCGGCGCGAGCTCGACTGGCGGTTCCGCGGGCTGCGGCTGCTCGTCGTCTGCCTGTTGCTCGGCGTCGCGGCGCTGGCCGCGATCGGCGGCCTTGCCGATGCGGTGGGCCGCGAACTGGCGGCGCGCGGCGCGGTGATCCTCGGCGGCGACGTCGAATTCGCGGTGTCGCAGCGATCGGCGGGCGATGCCGAGCGCGCGGCGATGACGCGCGCCGGCGTCGTCTCTCAGACGGTGCGGATGCAGGCCAATGCGGTCGCCGGCGGCCGCGCCGCGCCGATCCAGCTGAAGGCGGTCGATGCCGCCTATCCGCTCTACGGCCGGGTGACGCTGATGGGCGGGCGGCGCGTCGGGGCACCGCCGCCGGGGCAGGCGTGGATCGCGCCGGCGCTCGCCGAGCGGCTGCGGTTGCGGCCCGGTGCGCGCTTCATGGTGGGGGCGGCGGGGCTGACCGTCGGCGGGATCATCGCCGACGAGCCCGATCGGCTCGGCGAGGGGTTCACGCTCGGGCCGGTGGCGATCATCGCGCTGGCGACGCTGCCGGCGACGCAATTGGTCCAGCCGGGCAGCCTCTATGAGACGCGCTATCGCCTGCGGCTGTCTGCCGGCAGCGATCCGGGGCGGATCGCCAAAGCGTTCGAGGCGCGTTTCGCCACCGCCGGCTGGGAAAGCAAGACGCGCGAGCGCGCCTCGCCGGGGGCGTCGCGCTTCGTCGACCGGATGGGCGAGTTCCTGACGCTGGTCGGGCTCGCCGCGCTGGCGATCGCCGGGATCGGCGTCGGCAACGGCGTCGCCTCGTTCCTCGCCGGACGGCGCGGCGGCATCGCGACGCTCAAGGTGCTCGGCGCGACCACCGCCGACGTCGCCCGCCTCTATGCGATCGAGATAGGCGCGGCGGCGCTGGTGGGGATCGCCGGGGGGCTGGCGATCGGCATCGCCGCGGTGCCGCTGCTCGGCAAGGCGCTGGCGGGCGCGTTGCCGGTGGTGCCGGACCTGACGATCGAGCCGTGGCCGTTGCTGCGCGCGGCAGCCTATGGCGGGTTGATCGCGATCGCATTCGCCGCGCCGCCGCTCGCTGCCGCGGGGGCGACGCCGGCGGCGGGGCTGCTGCGCGGCGCGCTCGCGCCGATGCGCGCGGCGTCGTGGCGG